>RFIA01000242.1 GCA_003695675.1 Chloroflexota bacterium | reverse complement strand
GTTCACCTTGCAATACCGGCGCGACAAGCGCCTCAATCGGCGAAGGCTCAAGGCGCGGTGCAGTCCGCAACACATAGGGCAACCCACAGATAAAGCTCAGGTCAGCATCGAACACATCTTCATACACTTCGCCAACAACGAATTCCATTTCGTAACCCAATTGCCTACCCGCATAATCCATCGTATAACGATATATCTTTTCCATACTTGGGGCGAGAAATGTGACCACGCGCAATTTTCTTACAGACATTATGATTACTCCAATAATCTAAGGTTGTTGCCCGCGGACCAACCACTGCGAGAGAAGCATCGCTATCAAGGCGACACCGACCAATAACAACCCCGTCCAGATAGCTGCATCAATATCGCGTTCCATTATATTATAGACCAGTGAAGGCATCGTCTGTGTGCTGCCCGGACGACTCCCAGCAAACACAAGCGTCGCACCAAATTCACCCAATGCCCGCGCCCAGCTTAAAATAAGACCGGCTGCGAGACCACGCTGCGCCATCGGCAACGTGATAAACCAAAATAAAACCCAACCCGAAGCGCCATCGACTCGTGCCGCATCTTCAATTTCATGATCGATTTCTTGAAAACCAACCAGCGCCGCACGAATATAAAATGGCGCCGCGACAAAAATCTGTGCGATCACAACCGCCGCCGTCGTGAACGGCAAACTCACACCGAATTCGCCAAGTATCGGACCAAGCAAGCCGCGCCGTCCTAATGTGACGAGAAGCGCAAGCCCAGCAACCGCAGGCGGCAACACAATCGGCAACTGCACAAAGACAATCCAAATAGTCTTGAGCGGTATCCGCCAACGGGCCAGCAAATAGGCCAATGGCGTGCCAAATGTCATTGTCGCTACAATGGCGGTCGTCGATGTGAGCAGGCTGACATAAATGGCGTCAGGAATACCTGCACCCGGCAGGCCTTCCCAGCCGCGTGTTTGAACGCCGCGCATCAACAAAACGACCAGTGGCAATACGAGCAGCAAAATAGCCACCAAAGCGAGAACGATTAGCAACAATTTCCCTACGATATATCGTTCGGGCAGTTGAATAGAAAATGTTGGTGACTGAGCAGCTTTGTTCTTAAGAATCTGTGTCATCCTTATCATCCAAGCAAGCCGAACTCGCGGTATCACAATTGATTGTTGCCGTATCCTGTGTTTCCAATTCTTGAATGCTGACAAAACCCCATTGAACCAAAATTGCTTGTCCCGCTTCCGACAAAACAAAATCGACAAAATCGCGTGCAAGCTCAGGATTCTCGCTGTCATCTGTGATGGCAATCGGATAAACCACCAATGGGCTGAGGTCTGACTCTATTGGGATGGCAACCACATCATCAGCAATGTCCGGAGTAATGTCGGACTGATAAACAATGCCAACATCGGCCTCGCCGAGCACAATTTTCGCGACAATCTGCCGCACATTGCTCTCTTCTGAGACGATATTGTCTTCAACCGATGCGCCAAAATCTTCACCAAAAGCATCATCGGTTGACAAACGCGCCAGCAACACATCCGTATACTCGCGCACAGGTACCGGATGCTCAGCCAAAACTAACAAAATATTATCGCTTCGCAAGTCTTCAAGGGTTTCAATATTCGCGGGGTTGTCAACCGGTACAGCAAGCGCCAAACGATTCAACACAAAAGGTTCAACCGCGCCGGTGATGCGGCCAGCTTCTTGAACAGCCGCCATTTGATTCTCATCAGCACTTGCGAACACATCCGCCGGCGCCCCTTCAGCGAGTTGCAACGCTAGGGTCGAAGACCCAGCAAATTGAAAAACAATCTCAGTATCAGGATGTTCGCTTTCATAGGCTTCGCCAAGTTCAAGAAACGCATTGGTCAACGAAGACGCTGCAAAAACGACGAGAGTCTCCTCAGATTGTGCCATCGCCGCCGACGTCGAAAATGTCTGCGCAAGAGACAACGTCGCGACTAACATCAATCGGCAGGTTAAACGCCATTTTGCCCACTTTAATCTGATTGACATTCGATAAGCCTACACTTTTACGCAAGTAAAGACAAAAATTAAGATATTGTACGTTCTAGCGGCAATTTTCTGTTTTACAATATAGCAAACATTCTAAAGCTCAAGGATCAATTTTATCGTGGTGCAGACCAATCTGAATGATACCCCACTTATTTTAATCGTCGATGATGATGCGTTACAACGAGAGGTGCTTCAAGTCACCCTTGAAATGAACGGTTATAAAACCCTTACAACGAATAATGGCACAAGCGCCTTACAATATGCAGAAAAACATTTACCGGACTTAATTTTGCTTGATGTTCGGATGAACGGTCTCGATGGATACGAGGTCTGTTACCGCCTGCGCGAGAATAGGCACACGCACCGCATTCCGATCATTATCATTAGCGGGTTAGAGCGTGACGAAGACCAACGCATCGCCATTGAAGCTGGGGCGAATGACTTCCTTAGCAAGCCATTCAACCGGATGATTATGCTCAATCGCATTCACACCTTGATTCACCTCAAGCAAATGCACGAAGCGCTCGAAGCCCGCGATATGTTATTGGAAAAAGCATTGAACGGCAGACTTACCAATGAAGACTATGAAACTATTGCGTATTTGTTGCAAAACACACCGCAATTAGAACCGCCCAATCTGTCGTTTAATCGGTGAATACCCTACGCGGTTTTACAATTCCCTGCTATTCTGATACAACAAATAGGAATGTTTCGACGAATATGCGGTGATCAGTCTAGGATATGGCCTTCCGCAGAAAAAGCCCCCCGCCACCGCGACGCGGCGGTGGGCCCCCAACTTGGTTTATTGTCATCATTGCGCTGGCAATTGTCTTTGGCAGTTATTATACATGGTTGGGCATTCAAAATTTCTTACGCACTGGTGGACTCGGCGTCATCGAAGCGACAGAACGGGTTGAAATCGTCAACACAGCGACGGCTGAACGCATCATCCAACGAACGCAAGTCCGTGCCGAAATCGCGACGCAACGCCCAACCTCAACCCCAATACCTGAATGTATCGATTTTGTCGTCGATGTCCCCAATGCAATCGTCCGTGAGCAACCAAGCGCCAACGCCGCCATCGCCGATTCGCTTTTTCAGGGCGATATTGTGTGTGTTGTCGGACGTGACGCCAATGAGGAATGGTATATCGTCGATGGCAATCGCCGGTCGCGTCGTCTCGAACCGGTCTACATGCACGAAACCGTCATCCGCGCCGTCAATCCAACACCGACACCAAGCGACTCGCCGACACCGCTGCCGACGATCACCCTAACGCCGAGTCCAGAACCGAGCAACACCCCACCACCGCAACCAACAGCGACCCGCGACCCAGCAATCACCGATACACCACGTCCGACACGTTCACCAACACCGACAGAATCTTTTCAGAGCGCGTGACAGTCTCCTGATTTTGAGCACGTCTACACATTGAGCTTTTCAGCGAGTCGCTGTATGCTTTGGGTACAATGTTCGACACGACCACGGTCTCGTCCGGAGGGAATATCATGTCATTATTTGGTAAAGGCCGTTCGGCAAATAAAAAACCCGCGCCACCGCCGCCCCCCGCCCCACCACCGGCTGCATTACAACCTCCCGTGCGACAACCCATTGGCTTTGAAACCGTATTCGGCATCGAAACAGAAATCGAAGGCCGGTTGAAATGTGATGCTAATATTCGTATCGACGGTGCATTCACCGGCACACTCGAAATCACCGGCAATGTCCTCGTCGGTGAAACCGGCAATATCAAAGCCGACATCAACGCTCGCAACATTTCGATTGCAGGCACAGTGCGCGGCAATATCACAGGCAACAAAGTACAACTCCTGCGCACGGCTCGCGTGTGGGGAGACATCCAAGCCGTTGCTCTGACAACCGAAGAAGGCGCATTCATCGACGGCAAAATCACGATGAACAACTCGCCAGACGAACAAACAGATACAACCAATGAAGACATGCCCAGCACATCCAAAGCTGGAGAAACAACCTTGACTTTCGACCCAGATCATGACAAGAAAAAAGATGAGGTCACCACGCTTGTTTTCGACTCTGAAGAGGAGCAAACGACTGACGATACCACAACCATCACCTTCGACTCGGACGAGGAGAACGCATTTGACGACAGTGCAACGATCACTTTCCGCTCAGAAGTAGATGACAACAAAAGCGCAGAGTCGGACGGCGAGGAAGAGGACGTGAATAACGATGATTAAAGTGCTCTTTGTTTGTCTTGGCAATATTTGCCGGTCGCCGATGGCTGAGGCTGTATTTCAAAACATGATCGATACCGCCGGATTAAGCGATCAAATCAGCATCGACTCGGCGGGCACAGGGAGTTGGCATATCGGTGAACCCGCTCATCGGGGCACACGCGCCGTCTTGAAAAAACACAACATCGATTACACCGGCAGCGCGCGGCAAATCACTCGTGATGACCTGAATTCATTTGATTACATTCTCGCGATGGATCAATCGAGTTTGTCGAACATTCGCCGTTTGGTGAATGGCACACAAGCCGAGATTGCCCTCTTTTTGCACTATGCACACAAAGACGGCATCGTCAATACAGAGACCGTCCCCGACCCGTATTATGATGGTCGTTTCGATGACGTTTATGATCTTGTGAACAAAGGTTGCCAAGCATTATTGAAGCAGATACGAGCGACACATCATCTATAATTCCACGCAATTACTCCGACAACACATCGGCGAGAAATGCAACGCAAAGCCGCACGGATACCGCTATGTCTACGTGCGGAGCCTTTATCCTCTGGTTGCCTGATGATTTCTAATCTCAACGGCGATTTTTCGTCGTTTTCTTTGGCGGCGTTTCTTTCGCGCCTAATGTACGCTTGATGTCTGCAAAGAGAATCGCACTGTTATGATAATCGCCTGTGAGCGGTATCGTCAGACCGGCACCGGCGAGAATCACTGCAAGCGCAAATATCGCGCTGCCCTGTGTCAACAAAATTCCAGCGACAAGCACCAATGCGCCGAATATCACTGCTTGGCCTTCGCGAGAAAGCCCGCCGGGGACAAATCCCCGAATCACAGTGACACCATCTTCGCGTTTGACATGCCCGCGCAAGCGAGTACGACGGTGAAAGTGCCGCATCACTTTCGATGACATTGAAAGGGAAAAGCGCCCGCTTTTATCAACATAACCGTCAAGTTCCGGTCGTGAACTTGTCCCTTTCGCCTGCATCCGATTGTGGATAGCAGACATACATTGATTGACTGTCTTGTCTGAATAAAGCACAAACCGCAAAACGAAAACCTCTTGCTCATGTTGTTGTTTATCAAATCATCGGGACGGTTAAACCGCCATCAACCACATAGACTTGCCCCGTCGCATAATCAGACGCCGCAGATGCAAGGAAGTGAGCGATACCCACCATATCGTCCGGCTGCCCGATGCGACCGGCAGGCGTTCGATTCATGACACGCGAGAGCAACGCTTCGTTGTCCCAAATCGCACGGGCAAATTTTGTTTGGATTAAACCGGGTGCAATTGCGTTCACCTGTATGTTATCAGACGCCAATTCCATTGCAAGCGTTTGAGTCAGGCTGATGATGGCGGCCTTCGTCATGCTATAAATGCCCTGCATCGAACCGGGACGAATGCCATTCACCGAAGCGATATTGATGATTTTACCGCCACCATGTTGAATCATGATTGGGACGACAGCTTGTGTCAACCACACATTCCCCATGACATTGACTTCAATCGTCTTGTGCCACAAACTGTCTTCGGCGTCGAGCAAGGTGCCGAAATGCGGATTCGTCGCGGCATTGTTGACGAGAATATCGATCCGTCCATACGTTTCGACCGTTTTTTGCACGAGTGCTTGTAATGCAATTTTGTCGCCATTGTGCGCCGCAACCGGCAACACATCAGCCGTTTCGTGCGATGCGCGAATTTCGGCGGCGGCAGCGTCAAGCCCGTCTTGCTTGCGACTGCTGAGGGTAACTTTGGCACCCGCTTCGGCAAAATGTGTCGCAATTGCGAAGCCAATACCGCGCGATGCACCGGTTATGATAGCAACTTTGCCCGTTATATCAAAGACATTGTTCATCAGTGAACGCTCCTTAAAACAAATAATTAAACCGCAAAGACACAAAGGGCGCAAAGATTCTCTACGAATGCTTTGCTGTCTTTATCGTATCGTGCTTGAATGCAGCACATTGCTAACACGTCAAATCAAATCTCTATCATTCGTTTACAAAACAATCATAATTGTTCGGTTACACTTATTAAAATAGCGGTCATTTCGCACAACAACAAGACAACTATTGCTATATTGTTTGGCAACAACAATGCAATTAAACTGATAATAAGCGTTTGTACTGCCCTAACCATTGAATTGTTGATGTGGGTTTGTGTGTCGAACTCACATATTCAGATTGGAGGAACATGATGAGTGGCGGTGGATTATTCTTTTTTGCCATTTTTGCCCTTGTGTTGGTCGCCATGTATCTTGGCATTCGGCGACAAATAGGGTCACCGATGATGATTGCCGCTGGTGGTACAATTGCCAGCATTATTCTGATGGCGCTTATTTCCGCTTCTCAGGGCAACACAGCTTTGCATGTTATCGTCGTGGCCTTATTCGTCGGTGGCGGTTTCAGCGGCATCACACTTGCGATTGCGTGGTACTTCCACAATACCGAAATGCGTGCAGCAGCTTATCGAGACCAATACCGTCCATTACAACATCAACATGAAGTGCCCACAAACGGCTACAGCGATTTCAGCGAATATGAAGAGGTCTATGAAGAGGATTATTAATCCGCCCGTCACGAGGTGGCGACAATCACAAGCGAGTATGCGCCCTGACCGCTAAACCGCGCGGCTTCAATTGTATATGCGCCATCAGTCGGCAATGTAACTTGCACAAGTTGTGAGTTAAAGCCGAGTTCCGGGTCGAAGGCATCATCATTCTCTGCAATCACATTATTCTGCGGGTCAAGTAAACGTATGATTGTGTCGAGGTCATCATTTTGCGCTTGCATCGTAATCGTGAAGACTTGCCCCGCACGTCCTTGAAAGACCCACTGTTGTGTCGGGAAAATATCGCTGATCTCACCATTCAACAGGGTGACATTGCCCGCAGCAAGTTGAAATGGACGCGGTTGTGTAATCCCGAGACTGTACGTGCCCTCACCGGCGATTAATTCTACACGAATAGTATATTCACCATCAAAAGCAAAAATATGATCCGGCAAACGAGCATCAAATTGACCAACAAGGTCGCTACCACGATGGTCGTCATTGAAGGCTTCTTCCTCACCGACAGGCGTTATAATCCGTAGGGCGACATCAAGTTGCTCATCCTCATTGTTGGCAATCGCCGAAATCGTCACCCGTTGCCCGCGGGTCGCATCAAAGTGCCAATCCTGTGATGGCGACTCATCATTGAGAAAACCCATCACCGCGACATCCATATCTAATGCTGTTCCGGTAGTACGTCCACTTGCACGCACAAAAGCCGTCACCGCGCCGAATGTGCCGTCACTGTCGGCGAGATAAACGGTGCCGTCTGCCGACACAGCAACACCACGTGGGCTGACGACCTCCCCCGCTATCGGAAATCCAGCAGCAATACGCCCGGCACGGCCAATAACCGCGCCATTGGTATCATAGATGACAAGTCCGCGTGATTGCGTCGCCAAGAACAGATTGTTATTGCCATCAACAGCCACCGCATTGACGGATACCGGCATATCAGCAACCGCATACGCGAATCGCAGCCCCTCATCCGAGAGTGCGAAGACACGACCATCATCGTCAAGCATCAGCAACACATTGCTATCGTTGAATAACAAATGTGGCTGTGATGATAAATCCGTGTTGAATTCTGTGGACATCTGCGCATCAGATGCAAAGGTTTTGATAATCACCGCACCATCGACAGCCACATCTGTGGCATACAACACGCCGCCCGACGAAACAGCGATGTGCATCGGCGCAGCTTCGCCGAAACCGGAAATAGTATCGGCCTGCCACGTACTGTCCGGGTTCAAGACAAAAATACAACTGCAATCAAGATCAGACACATAAAGCCGCCCTACCGCATCAACAGCAACATCCGACGGTTTGCTGATGAATGCGTTGGGAATAGTCTCGACTAACGCGCCGGTGAACGCATCGAATTTGAGTACGCCGAGATCGCGGTCAACAGTGAAGAGGATGCCCGGCTCAAGATAAGCGAGGCCGGTCAGTTCGACAAATGGCTGCGAGTCAGCAGACGAACCGAGTGTATGCCATAGGACACCATACGCGCCTGTCGTCACGTCATCTTGTCCATTGACCATTCCGAAGATCGCTAAGAACGATACAGCAACAAAGGCTTGTATGATTGCCCGCACAAGACTCCCTCCCGATGTGCCTTATGACTATTTGTGGCGCGGTATCGCCCCGATGACGGGCAAACCGAGCGACTCAACTTCTTCGCGATAGCGTAATGTGTTATCAAAATATTCAGCGAGAAGTGCTAGACCAAGCCCCGCAAGCAAGCCGAGACCAACTTTGACGAGCGGCGCAAAACGGTCGGGGAGTGGTGGCGGCGCTGCGACAATTTGGGGTTCATCTAAAATCGCGACCAATGCGGGTTCATCACCCAATGGAGGAAGATAATCATTGCTGCGAGTCTGCAACACTTCGACCGCCGCCGCCGCAATCATCTCAAGTTGTGGGCCATCGGGATAACTCAGAAATAGCTGCCCAATGCTGCGGTCATTATCGGCAGCGACACCAAGCGCAGCCGTATTAATTTCGACGCCATTTTGTTCGCGGACAACCGCGGCAATCTCGCGCTTAAAGCTATCGGTATGTACCCATGCAGTGAGCGCGTCAATCGTAAACGCCGAGGCGTTCCACACATCTTGCAAGTCGCCCTCGCGGTCGGGTAACGAGGCTAATACTTGCCCGGCACTATAACGCATTTGTGTTGTGAAGCCGCCAGAGACAGCCGACCCATTTTGCAACACATCCGGCAACGACACCGCCGCCGTGATGATGACCGGAATCAAAATGATGTGCCAACGCCGCAACAAAACGCGGATAACGAGCAATAATTCCATGAAATCCAATCCTCAAATATCGTCCATGTTGACCGGATTATGCCACACAAAATCGCGTTTGTGGACAAAAGCCTCGTATGCTTGCTCGACAAACGACACAATTTGCCGATTAAATATCGTCACATCAAAACGTTTTGCATGGTTGCGCACAGCAACCGGGTCGTAACGTGTGTCGTCAAATTCACGCATGACTGCTACGAGACTTTCAGCAGTCAATTCCATGAAATGTTCACCGGTTTTACCGGGGACAACTGTATCCAAGGCGCCACCACCGCCATACGCAATCACCGGTCGGCCAGCCGCCTGTGCTTGCACTGGCGTGATGCCAAAATCTTCAAGACCAGGGAACAGAAAGGCTTTGCAACGCGCCATTAAATCCGGCAGTTCATCATCCGGCACATAACCGAGAAACTCCACAGTCGGGCCAGCCATCGCCTTCAAGCGGTCGAGGTCACGGCCTTTGCCACCAATTTTGAGCGGTACGCCGAGTTGTGTCGCCGCTTGTACGGCGAGGTCGATACGTTTATACGGGATCAGACGCGAAACAATCAGGAAATAATCTTCGACGTGCGATGTCGGCGCAAAGCGCGATGTGTCCACCGGTGGATAAATGACAACCGAGTCGCGATCATAAAATTTGCGGATGCGTTGTTGAATATCTCGCGAGATAGCGATGAAATGATGGACACGCTGCGCTGCGGCATAATCCCAACGCTTGAGCACCGCAATCAATGGACGCAATGCGAGTTCAAGCGGCTTGCCTTTTCCCTCGCGGGCAATGTAATGCTCAAGTTGCCAAACATATCGAGTCGGCGCGAGGCAATAGCAAATATGCAAGGTGTCGGCGTCGTGTTGAAAGCCATGACAAAAGCCACTTTTGTTACTCAACACGACATCATAAGCCGACAAGTCGAGGCGATTCCAAAACAACGGATAAAGCGGCAGATAAGCCTGATGATGGTGATGAATGCCCGGCAGATGATTGAGCCAACCGGGTCGAATATGCCAATCGGCATAGTGTGGGGGCATCAAGTCCGGGGCGAAAATGCTTGTGTAAATTGGGTTGTCGGGATATTGATTGACCAACGTATCAAGCACATCTTCAGCGCCGCCGATTTGATTCAACCAGTCATGGACGAATGCCATCTTCATGAAATTGCGTCCACGCGCAATCAGCCGTTATCGTCCGGCGAAGCCATCGGCTTGAAGGTCATACGATGCAAATCAGACGGGCCAAAAGCCTTAATTTCGGCGAAGTGTTTCGATGTGCCATATCCTTTGTGCGCGGCGAAGTCATAGACGGGATAATCTGGCGCACAATTTATCATAAATTCATCGCGCCATGTTTTGGCAAGCACACTCGCAGCCGCAATCGTCAAAGAGCGCTTATCGCCTTCGACAATACTCACCTGTGGGATATGTGCCATCTCTGGCCACAACAGCGAATCGAGGAAGAAGCAATCCGGTTCAATATCCGCCCGCGAAAGCGCATCATCAAGCGCGAGTTTCATGGCTTGTTTGATAGCCGAGACAATATCAGTTTCGTCAATCACCGTATTCGGCACGCTGCCGACCCCCCACGCCAGCGCATATTTCTTAATATTTTCAACGAGCAGGGCGCGTTGACGGGGAGTCATCTCTTTGCTGTCGCGCACCCCTTCAAGATATTTCCTGAGCTTTTTGCTCCTCACGGGCAAGCAAACCGCGCCAACTGTCACCGGGCCGGCCAATGCACCGCGCCCAACCTCATCCAGTCCGAAGATGTGATGATACCCTTGCGCGAAGTATTCATTCTCATGTCTCAAACTCGCGGTTCGGCGTTTTCTCTTCTTTTCTGGCATACAATCCCTTTTGCCAGTTACGGCGAATATCCCAGATTTCACGGAGGATGTGGAGCGAGTCTTGAAGCAGACGCATCCGACTATCAGGGTCAAAATACCATGTAATCGGCACTTCATGAATTTTGTAGCCCCGCTTCTGCGCAATATAAAGCAGCTCGATGTCAAAGCCGATACCCGTCATGCGTTGCACAGCGAACAAATCTTCAGCAGCAGCCCGTGTGAACATTTTGAAGCCGCATTGTGTATCCTCGAACCCACGCACTGCTGTCAACTTGATAATCATATTCAAGATGCGCCCCATGATATGGCGATGTTCTGGCTCATCAATCCGCCGCGCACCTTCGCCTTCGCGTGTGCCAATCATGACATCATAACCGTTCAATATCGGCGGCAAAAAATTGACAATTTCGTCGATGGGCATCGAGAGGTCAGCATCGCAAATAAAACGATAATCACCATTAGCAGCCAACATCCCAGCCTTGACAGCCAAGCCTTTGCCACGTGTATCAACCTCAATCAAACGCACATAGGGATGCTCGGCAGCAAATTCGTTAGTAATTTCAACAGTGCGATCCTTACTCCCATTTTCGACAACAATCACCTCGGCTTCGTAAGGTTGTCTCTGGAGAAAATTATCAATCTTTTCCAAGCTCGTCGGCAGGCGATGCTCCTCATTATGAGCTGGAATGATAATTGATAGCAGCGGGGGCTTTTGCGCACTCAAAGACAAATTCTCCATAACTCGGATGAGACAACTAAGTTTGTGGTGGATACAACAACGATTCTAGG
Source organism: Chloroflexota bacterium (assembly GCA_003695675.1). Lineage (GTDB taxonomy): Bacteria > Chloroflexota > Anaerolineae > Aggregatilineales > Phototrophicaceae. The sequence continues at coordinate 15,969 of RFIA01000242.1, read as the reverse complement.
TATTCAGTCGAGACATTGCGCGTGTTTTGCACCGCACGGCGTTTGCGCCATAAAAACGGAACCCGCCATAACCCGGCTAACATCCCGCGCAACCGGGCACGGGCTTCGCGCCCACGCCATGCCTGCAGCGCTTCCCAAGCGAGCCGTAATTGCGCTTTCAACACAAGCAAGCCATATTTTCGCCAAAGATCGGATGGGAAATTTTTTACAAGCACAAAGATCAAGTTTCGCCCATCATAATAACTCGCGGTGACCCCACCCCCAGTTGCCGAAAGATGATGGTACACGATTGCAGCAGGCGTGTAAAGACAGCGCCACCCGGCAAGCTGCGCACGCCACGCGAGATCAATATCTTCCGCCGAAAAGAAAAAAGCATCGTCCAACAAACCAATTTCGTCAAGCATTGTCTTGCGATAAGCGGCCGCCCCACCACAAGCGCTGAAAACAAATTCCTCGTCTTGATATTGACCTTCATCACGCTGCCATACCCCACGATTGCCGGCACGGCCATCTACTGTGAAAAAATCGCCAGTTGTGTGGATCGTGTCGCGCCGGTCAAACAACAGCATTTTGCTAGCAATGATGCCAGCTTGTGGGTAACGGTTGAACGCATCGACAAGCGCCGCCACCCACTCGTTATCGACTTCGGTATCATTGTTCAGCAAGGCGATGAAGTCGCCATTTGCCGCGCGTATGCCAACGTTACAAGCCCCCGTGAAGCCCATATTCTCGGCTAGCTCAATGAGAATCACATGGGGATAATTTTCTTTGACAAGACGCACCGACTCGTCCACCGAAGCATTATCGACGACAATCACTTCAAGCGGTGAATAGGATTGCCGCGCCAATGAGTCGAGACAGTCCGACAAAAATTTTGCCCCATTCCAATTGGGAATCACAACAGAAAAGAACTGATCTGTCATCGGGCAGTACAACATCTTTCAACAGGCCACATTACACCGGCAGCCCTTCGCGCACCAAAAACTCATCGACCGCCTTCTGCCAATGACACAATGTAATACCGACTTGTTGCCCGGCCATATTTTTTAACCCCGTGCGAGCAGGTGGCGTGGATGCACGCAACCAATTGGCTCGTGTAATCGGTTCAATCGGTGTATCGGCATAGCCGGCACGATTGAGCAAGTAGCGAGCAAAATCATATCGTGAACACACACCTTCATTGACAAAATGATAGATGCCATAACGATCCGTTTCGATCAAGCACGTAATTGCCTCTGCAAGATGCGTATTGTATGTTGGGTTGGCAACTTCATCGGTCACAACTTGCAATGCAATGTTCTCTTTGGCTGCTTTCAAAATCGTTTGGACAAAGTTACGCCCACCGTGCGAAAAAAGCCACGATGTACGCACAATATAATGCGCAGGCTGAATATTGACAATCGCTCTTTCCCCAACCCATTTGCTATATCCATACGGATTAATCGGGTTTGTCACATCATACTCGTAATACGGGTCTTGTTTGCGGCCATCAAAAACTTCATTGGAGCTAATATACAAAATGGGCGCATCGACCTGTTTCGCAGCTAGGGCGACATGCTGCGCACCAAACCCATTGATGGCTATCGCCTTTTCGGGGTCACGAACACAACCATCGACATCTGTCCACGCTGCCGTATGAATGATGAAGGCAGGTTGCAAATCTCGCACATAATCACACGTCGCAGTAAAATCTGTGATGTCAAAATCGGACACATCAGCACCGGTCACATCATGTTGCTTTTGCCGAAGTTGTGTGACCAATTCCCTACCAAGTTGCCCTTGAGCACCTGTTACCAGAATTCGCATGGTCAATTCAACGCTTTCTCAAATCGCACCTAGTCATGAATGTAACACAAGCCACAAAGCATTCTCATCAATGAATACCTGAGACAATATATAAGCACGGCTGCTTACGGCAATCGTCACAGTACGCAAAATCTCGTTGCCGATTCGTTCAGCGTCTTGCACGAGGTCACCAATATTGTTGGGTGGTACATCATAAAGTATACCGTCTACATCTACACCTTCAACAACCAATTGACGCGCCTCTTCATCAAGCCGCAAGACAACACCGACACGCTGCCGAATCGCGCCGGTCAAGACACGCACATCCGCTGCGACAATGACCCCGCCCGGGCGCAAGTCAATCGTCATATTTTGATAGCGGTCGTCGCTTCCTGCGCAAATGTCGCTAATTTGCAAACAGATATGCGTCAAGCCATCTTCACTCAATTGCATCGTTGCAACGCTAACATCAGCATCATCAACTATCATCACCATGTCGGATGTATCCCTGTTGAGCACATGCCGTCCGTAGCGACCGAGATCAAGCGTCACTTGGGAAATTTGACGCCCGTTCTGCGGCAAGATAACAGGCAAAGGTGTTGCATTTGTAAATAGGGCATTCGTATGCCCCTTACGTGTGAAGCCCGCGATTTGCAATGTCAGGCTGGTCAGCGCGGGCAATAATAACAAAACCGTAATCACAAGCAAAACTAACAAGACGATTATGACGAAAACACATCCGCTTGATGATGAACGACGACGCTGATAACGTTGAAGGCGCAAATGATGACCTCATTACTCAACCAAACTGCAACATTTTACCTGACAGAACAACGATTGTAATCAGGCGATTATCGCTAAAAATGAACAATCCTGATACAGTGTCAGTATCCATTGCGACAGGTGTAGTACAGCATTCGATTCCAACTAATCATAATATCCGAAAGGTGGCAAGAGCATGGCGAGGAAAAGCATCGTGGTATTCGTATTGCTTATCGTTGTCGGCGGCATCATCAATGCGCAGCAACCGGGAGCCGATGGTTTGGGCGACTCGCTGTTTCCCGGCTTAGGTAACGGCGGTTACGATGTGCAACATTATACGATTGATCTCGCATGGGACAGTGACACTGGCGCTATCGACGCGACCGCGACAATTGAGGCGACTGCCACACAAGATTTGAGCGCATTCAATCTCGACCTTATCGGTCTCGAAGTTGAGCGTGTCAGTGTCGATGACATCGAGGCAACATTCACCCGCGATGGTCGCGAAATGACCATCACACCTGCCGAACCGATTGCCAACGAATCAGCATTCATCGTGTTGATCGATTACAACGGCGTCCCCGAACCACTTGTTGATGGCGGCGCACCTGTGCCTATCGGCTGGATCAATTACGAGGGTGGAGTTTACACAGTTAGCGAACCTTCGGGTTCAGCGACGTGGTATCCAGTCAATGACCATCCGCTAGACAAAGCGACTTACACCTTCCGCATCACCGCGCCGAAACCGTTCACTGTTGCGGCCAACGGTTTGCCACGAGAACAAATCGACAATGGCGCTACGACAACATTCGTGTGGGAAGCAAGCGACCCGATAGCAAGTTACCTGACGACCGTCAACATCGGCGAGTACGATATTCAGGAAGAAGAGGGGCCGAATGGATTACCCATTATCAATTATTTCGAGCGCGGTCTTCCTTCGTCGGCGATAGAAAATTTTGCCTTAACGAGCGATATGATTGCCTTTTACAGCGAGATATTTGGCCCATACCCCTTCGAGTCGTATGGCGCGGTTGTCATCAACGCCAACTTCCCCGCCGCATTAGAAACACAAACACGCTCCGTCTTTGGCCCACGAGCGACTGGGCAAACAACAATCGCACACGAGCTTGTTCATCAATGGTTTGGCAACAGCGTCAGCCCGGCAGATTGGAGCGACATCTGGCTCAATGAAGGTTTCGCCGAATATTTGAGTTATCTATGGATTGCAGAAACAGCCGGAGAGGAAGCCTTCTTGCGAGAAATGAACAGGAATTATAATTTCATTGCCAGCAGCAACTTCAGCGCTTTTGGAGGGACGGCGCCGGGCAATGCCGGGGCAGACAATCTCTTCAATCCGGGCGTTTATGTATGGGGCGCGTGGACATTGCATGCCTTGCGGCTCACCGTTGGCGATGATATTTTCTTCAAGATTTTGCAGACGTATGCAGCGGAATTCCGCAACGGCACAGCGACGACCGAGGACTTCATCACTATCGCCGAAGAAGTAAGCGGCGAAGAACTCGGTGACTTTTTCCAAGCGTGGCTCTTTGGTGATAGCGTCCCAGACCAACCGGCAACGTAGAAATAAAATATCGGGGACGCGGCACGTCCTCGATTGATATTTGATGTTATTCTTCTGCGGCGGCGAGCCGTGCTTCGTATTGTTGCTTGTAATATTCGAGATACTCACCACTTTTGATTTTGCGCCACCACCACTCATTTTGTTGATACCAACGCACTGTGGCTTCAAGGCCGGTTTCAAATGTGAATTGTCGCTGCCAACCGAGACTGCGCAATTTGTCGCAATTCATGGCGTAACGCCGGTCGTGGCCTTCGCGGTCGGGCACATGCTTGATGAGCGAGTCGGGTTTGCCAAGCAAGGCGAGCATCTGGCGCACAACATCGATATTATGCTGCTGATTTTCTCCGGCGACATTATACGCTTGCCCGGCTTCGCCTTTATGCAGCGCGACGTCAATCCCCGTCACATGATCTTCGACATACAACCAATCGCGCACCTGCATCCCATCGCCATATAATGGCAACGGCTTGTCATCCATGGCTTCGGTGATGAAGAGCGGCAACAGCTTCTCAGGATATTGATATGGACCATACGTATTGCTGCCGCGTGTGACGACCGTGTTCAAGCCGTGCGTGACATGATAAGCGCGTACCATGTGTTCAGCACCGGCTTTGCTTGCCGAATACGGGCTATTCGGCGCAAATGTGTCGTCCTCTAGCGAGAGGCCCTCGTCAATATCACCATAGACTTCATCGGTCGAGACTTGCAAGAAACGCTCAACACCATGCTTGAGCGCTTCATCCAGCAAAATATACGTTCCAACCACATCGGTATGGATGAAGGCATCCGGCGCGAGAATGCTGCGGTCAACATGACTTTCGGCGGCGAAGTTGACCACTGTGTCAATGTCATGCGTCTGCATCACACGTTGCACCGCCGCGCGGTCGGCAATATCGCCCCGTTCAAAATGATAATTAGCTTCGTCGCTAATCGGCAGCAGATTGTCGAGATTGCCCGCATACGTCAACTTATCATAGATAACAATCTTATAATGCGGGTATTGCGCAACCATGTAACGCGCGAAGGCACTCCCGATGAAACCGGCGGCCCCGGTGACGAGGATGTTTTTCATGCGTTAGGCCTCACCGCTCTCTGGACTCGTTGTCGCAGCAGGATTGGTTACGTTGTTTTCGACAGCCTCTGTCTGTTCATCAGCAAGCACAAACCGCTCAATCGCTTGTGCTGCGCCATCTTCATCATTCGAGGCGGTCACATAATCGGCGGCAGCTTTCACAACCGGGCTTGCGTTGCCCATTGCCACACCAATACCAGCGAGTTTGAGCAGCTCAATATCATTTTCAGCATCGCCTATTGCCAACACATTTTCTGCGGGAATACTGAGTTCGTTGAGCAACGTCTTCAACGCTGCGCCTTTTGAACCGCCCGGCGGCAGCACCTCGACCATTTCGGGCACACCGGCCTGCATTAAGCGCACAGTGCCATTGAGTTGCATACTTAGTTGCCAACGCAACGACTTCACACGTCGGGCGTCACCGAGCGCAACAACCTTGTTGACAGCCACAGCAGACAAAACATTTTGTAATGGGCCGACTTCCTCCGCAGGCGGTTCATGAAATGGAATCGTCAAAGCATCGATTTGCGGATTGCGCTTGCGGGCAAGAATTCGAGCGCCGCTATATAATGCGACGGTGAAACCACGATCTTCAGCAAATGTCAGCACTTGCCGCACAATAACCGGCGAGAGCACTTGCTGTGTGAGCAATGCGCCGTCACCGGCATACGTCGTCAGCCCTTGGACATAAATGCCGGGATCGGTCAAATTGAGTTGTGCGAGTAGCGCTTCAACCGAGCGACGTGTTTTGCCGGTCGCGAGAATCACTCGTATATCTTTTTCCAGCGCGGCGCGAAGCGCTTTTTCGGTACGTTCGGTCAGCTGATGCTCGTTGTTCAACAAGGTGCCATCGACATCAATGGCAATGAGTTTGATTGTCTTGGTCATAATTTTCCTATTCTGACTGTCCAAATTTAGATGACCCATACCCGACTATGATCGCCGAGATTCATGCGCAACGCTGCAGGTTTTTTGTCGCCGCGTTTTAAGGTGACATGCCGACCGATGAGGCTGTCGGCAAGACGGATACCAAGATCAGATATTGTGCTGTGTTCGAGAATGATACAGCGCTCAATCTCACAATTTTCAATCGTGACATGATGATAAAGGCTGCTGAATGGGCCGATGTAACTGTTCTCGACCACTGTATCTTCGCCAATAATCGCCGGGCCACGAATCACACTATCGACAATTTGTGCGCCTCGTTCAACGATAACGCGGCTGTCAATTTGGCTATCGCTAGAAATCGTCGCATCGGGCGAAACACGCGCCTCGACAGGCATATCCGTCAACAACTCGTCGAGCACATAGCTGTTGGCCTCCAACATATCGGTTGGCTTGCCCGTATCAATCCACCAACCCTGATGGACATGCGGGAAGACTGCATAATCTTGGTCGATAAGCCATTGAATCGCATCGGTGATCTCGAGTTCGCCACGCGCCGATGGCTGAATTGCGTTGACGGCTTCAAAGATGTGATGGTCGAACATGTAGATACCGACGAGTGCGAGATTGCTCGGTGGATGAGGTGGTTTCTCGATGAGTTGTTCGATGCTGCCGTCGTCGCGCAATTTTGCCACACCATAGGCCGAGGCGTTCTCGACTTCTTTGAGCACGATTTGGCTGTTCCAATTGTTGCGCGAAAATTCGTCTACTAAATGATCGACGCCACCTTCGATGACATTGTCGCCGAGAAACATCACGAAGCGGTCATCGCCGAGAAAATCACGAGAAATTTTGACAGCGTGCGCCAAACCATCGGGGCTGTCTTGCGGGATATAAACAATGTTGACACCCCACTGCTTGCCATCACCAAGCGCTTCGCGCACTTCGGGGCCGGTCTCGCCGATGACGACACCGATGTCATGAATCCCAGCGTCACGAATCGATTCGATAACGCGGACAAGAATCGGTTTGTTGGCAACGGGTATCAATTGTTTGGCGCGAGTATAGGTGAGCGGATAAAGACGTGTGCCCTTTCCGCCACTGAGTATCAAACCCTTCATTAAAAAGTTGCTCCATGAGTTTAGGCAAGCGCCCGCAACAGAAGACTAACCACAATCAAAAGACCGATGATGACCAACAACCATAACCACCGCCCCCACAATTGAGTCCCGCCGGTTGCCGGTGGCAATGCTTGTTTCGACGGCGCATTTTGTGGCAGTTTGCGCCACCGCTCAAGTGCGTCCGGGTCGGACGGCATGGCATCATCAGACGAGTCGCGCTTACGTTTCATAAGCCATAATACTCACCGCTATCTTCGCGCGGCGCATTGCTGAGCACCGCCCCGACAATCCGCACATGGACACGCTCAAGTGCCTGTCGTGCGCGAGCTGCTTGGTCACGACGGGTATGCCCGGCACGAATGACGAGCAGCACCCCATCGGTTTTTGAAGCGAGCAAGGCCGCATCAGTCGCCGCGAGAACGGGCGGGCTGTCGAACAGGACATAATTGGCACGCGCCTTCAAAACGCCAATGACTTCATTCATGCGTTGGCTGCTGATGATGTCTGCCGGATTCGACGGCACAGGGCCCGACGGCAACAATTGCAAATTGTCAACTTCAGTTTCGACAAGCGGTGGTGACGAGATCGCGGCATCTTCCAAAATCATCGTCGTCAGCCCGCGTTCGTTTTCCACATCCCAGATTTCATGTTGTGAGGGACGGCGCAAATCACAATCGACCAAAATCGTTTTGTTACCACCCTGCGCAAATGTGACCGCCATATTCGCAATCAATGTACTCTTCCCTTCGCCCTGTGCCGGGGAGGAAACCGTCAGCGTGGTAATCGGATTCTCGACACTGCTGAACATAATATTCGTCCGCAATGTGCGAAAGGCTTCGGATGCCGGTGAGCGCGGGTCAGTCAACGTAATCAGCTTTGCATTCGCCATGAGTGAATCAACCTTCTGCGTCGGGTATCGCGGCTAAAACGGGGAGTTCGAGAATACGCTCAACATCTTCTCGTCGGCGAACGATGCTGCTTTCAAGATATTCGAGCACAAAGACGATAATCGCGCCGAGCAACACACCGAGTACCCCACCGGCCACCGCATTTATCGTTGGGCGCGGCCTGAGCAAACCAAAACGAGCGGAGTCCGGCAGGGTGGCGTCGATGCGGTCTTCACGGCGCACCCGTTGATTTTGTTCGTTACGGAATTCGACGAGCAATTCGCCCCACTTGCGTGCCACCCGATTGGCAAGTTCACCGTCCGTCATATCGACATCGATTTGAATCACGAGGCGCGATTGGTCTGCCGCGATGTTGACCATGCTGAGCAATTGCCCCGGCGTCATATCCAACTGCAAATCGTCGATGACTTCTTGCGCCCGTTGTTCGCTGTCCAAAAAGACGACGAATGAGCGTAACAAGCGCGTCGTCGCCTCGGTCAAACCGAAGTCGTTGCGGGCAGGTTGTACGAGAACAAGTTGTGTCGAGCGATAGACGTTAGGTTGTTGCCGACTCAAAAAAAAGGCGCTACCGGCCACAATTACAGCGAATAAAATGACAATCCAACCGCGACGAATAAGTATACGACCGTAGTCGATGAGACTCATCCAAAGCTCCTCTTCCGCTTTCGGGCGGCGTAATTGTACCGCATGTTCAATGTTCGGCTAGGGGGAAGTCATGTCTTGGCGGAGAGACATTATTTCGAGGGTATGCCTTACGTTGAAATGCGAGACTGACGCCGAGAATAGTATTTGCTCTTCACGCAGCGATTTGCGCGTCTATAATCAAAAGCATACATTTATCAACTTCATTAGGGATTTTTGATGACACTCGATACAAATTCTGTCGCGTTACCACCATCTTTTGGCCCAAACGATACGCCGGTTTCGTATGATGCGTTGTTGGTTGTTTCATTCGGCGGGCCAGAAGGAATGGACGACGTGATTCCTTTTCTGGAGAATGTCTTGCGCGGGCGCAATGTACCACGCGAACGAATGATGGAAGTCGTCGAACATTACCGTCATTTCGATGGTATTAGCCCGATTAATGCACAATGTCGCGCTTTAATTGCCGCATTGCACGACGAATTTGATGCGCATCATCTCGACATGCCGATTTATTGGTGCAACCGCAATTGGAAACCGATGCTCACCGATACGCTGCAACAGATGGCAGACGATGGTGTGCAAAAAGTGCTTGCCTTCATCACGTCGCCGTACAGCAGTTATTCAAGTTGTCGCCAATATCGTCATAATATTGCGGACGCACTCGCACAGGTAAAAGGTGATGCGCCCGAAGTGCATATCATGCGCAAATGGTACAATCATCCGGGTTTTATTGAACCGATTGTTGAATATGTGCAGACCGCGCTTGAAGAAATTCCTAAAACACGGCGTGATGCAGCACAGCTTGTCTTCACGGCGCATAGCATCCCAACAGCAATGGCAGAAAGCAATCGCTATCAAGCACAACTTCTCGAAGTGGCGCGGCTTGTGGCCGAGAAAGTGGAACGATCAAATTGGCGCTTGGTTTATCAAAGTCGAAGCGGCCCGCCTTCGCAATCATGGTTGGAGCCGGATATTGGCGATTATTTGCGTGAACTCGGCACAAATGGCGTGGAAGATGTTGTCGTTGTGCCGATTGGATTCATCTCCGACCATATAGAAGTCTTGTTTGACCTTGACCATGAGGCGCAGGAAATTGCTCACGAAGTCGGCATCAATATGATTCGGGCGGCAACAGTTGGGACGCATCCAGCATTTGTCAGCATGATTCGCGAATTGATTGACGAACGAACCAATGCTGAGATGAAAGGACGCTTTCTCGGTACACGCGGTATTGAAATGTGCTTTAAAAATTGCTGCCTTTATGCGCGACCACAAATGCCCAGCAAAACGACGTGAAACTCGGCTCACTCACGCGCTAAGACATTGATCTGAATCGTGACGGGAGCGCTCGCTGTCCCGTCGGCGCGGTAAGCAATCGCCGTGAATGAATGAAATCCCGGAATCTCTGCAAGCCAATTGAGTTGTACAGTGAACACGGGTACGGCAATCGCTTGCAGAGGTCGTCCTTCTTGATGCAACAAATCGTTGACCAACAATTCGATTCGGGCAACTCCATCGCGGGAATCTTCTCCTACGATTTCGATGGTGAGGTCTGTTCCTTGAATAACCGAACTGCCGTTCTCAGGGAAAAGGAAGCGAACTGTAGGTATATCAGGTGTTGGAATCGGGGTTGGGCTACCAAATTGCAAGTTGCAGGCACTCAAAACAATAGACGAAAGTATGAGCAATAATATGATCCGGATTGGCTGCTGACTCACGCGAATACCGACTCCACTTCTTCAAGATGTTATTGCCTGCATAATCTGTATAATTATGAATCGACCGAGTAATGATGCAAGGTTGCAAGTCATGCGAATCGATGTATTGACACTTTTTCCCGCCATGTTCGACGGCCCGATGACCGAAAGCATGATGGTCAAAGCACAGCAACAAGGGTTGTTGGAGTTGCATCTTCATCAAATCCGCGATTATTCGAACGACAAGCATCGCGCCGTCGATGATACACCGTATGGGGGTGGCGGGGGAATGGTGTTGAAGCCCGATGTCCTTGTTACAGCGATAGAAGCTGTAACCGCACAACAGGCCGACATACCGGTCATTTTGATGTCGCCACAAGGCAGATTGTTTTCGCATAAAATTGCGCAGGAATTGGCTCAATATGACCGGATGGTGATCGTTTGCGGACATTATGAAGGCATTGATGAGCGTGTTCGGCAACTTGCGGTTACCGATGAAATCAGTATCGGTGACTATGTTTTAACGGGTGGTGAATTAGCCGCGATGGTGGTGATTGATGCAACTTTGCGGCATGTACCCGGTTTACTAGGGGCAGATGGCGCAGAAGAACGCGATAGCCATGCGGACGGGTTGCTGGAAGGCCCCCATTATACCCGACCCGTTGTTTTTCGTGGCTTACCTGTACCGCAGGTGCTGCAAGAAGGCAATCACGCGCAAATTGAGCATTGGCGGCACGTCCAAGCGCTGCGCCGTACATGGCGCAATCGACCCGACTTGTTACGCAAAGCCAATTTGTCAGATGATGATCGTTATTTACTAGCACAATTTGCTCAAGAAGATGCTAGCAAATATTGAAAATAGACTATCAGGATGTCGGATGCTCAATATCTTTCAGCGATCAGTAGTTCAGCAGTTTTCACCTACAGCAAAATTTTACTCACTTGCTGACTGACAATCGCGATAGAGATTGGATTTACAAACTGTTTGATCGATTGTAGCAAATTAGTACGCCTGTTATTGAGCCAATTGGCAGATTCGGTTATACTGATAGCGTATTTGTTAGCGCATTCAAATATTCCCATTCAATCAATGGGTATCATTGAAGAGGGGCTGCATGGCTCAAGAGTATCGTAGTGAAATTCTGGAACGAACGCTAAAAAGACTTCACACGGCTGTTGACGGGGTGAAGGCCTCGGTGATTGTGAATATTGACGGGTTACTGGTTGCGGCTTTTCCCCCAGGGGACGATGAAAATCCTCATGAAAACCCGACTAGCAGCCCGCAAGTTGCTGCGATGTCGGCAACGCTGATTGGCCTTGCAGAACGCACACTAGGCCGCCTTGCACAGGGGGATTTAGAGCGCTTGCTGATGGAAGGTGAAGAAGGCGTGATGGTCGTTTATCCCGCGGGTCGTGCATCTTTGGCTGTTCTAGTTGAAAAAGATGCACGCCTCGCACACGTGTTATACGCCACACGTAAAGCAGCCGCCGAAGTCGCCGAGACATTGGGCTATTGACAACTATCGGGCAAAGTTGGTTTATGCGTTGTTATTTGAATCGGGGTCTTCTGGCGACGCTTTGACGAATTGCAACTTGAATGTCATTTGACCAAGCCGAATCTCGTCGCCATCATTGATTTGAGACGGCCAGTGTGCGCTTAGCCGCACCCCATTGACATACGTTCCATTGCTGCTTCCTAAATCAGCAATATTGAGTTGTTTATCTTGCAATCGAATCGCTGCATGACGGCGACTCACCCCCATCCGGTATCCAGCATGAGGTGTGAGATCAATATCCGGTTTTGTACCTGTGTTCGGGTCGGGACGCCCCAGAATAATCTCCTTAGTCGGTTGAACGATAACAGCAGTCGATGTGCCTTCAATTTCAAGGCGTAGCACCATATCCTTTTCAAAAGGCGTGAACTCGCTTGGTGTTGGCACTTTTGGCGCTGCATCATCATCATCGGCTTTTTCCTCATCCTCAGGTATATTGCGAGTTCCAACCAGAGAAGGTTGACCAGCGATAAGGCTAGTGCCACAATTTTCACAAATCAATACACCGGGACGATTCTTGTGCCCACAAATAGGACACAGACCCTTTTCGCTCGATTTATGTTTATGTTCCGCCTTATCCTGTGTTGGCACTTTAACACCCGGTGGCAGTGAGCCGGTTTGCCCTTGCCGCTTTGTAGTGTCTGTCGATTGCTCGGCTGATGATTGTTGATTCGCCGACACATCCGGCTGCTGTTTATTTTCTACTTTATCTCGTTCTGATGATGCAGGTAGCTTTTGTTCGTTCATAGTTGTTGTCAATTCACTGGTTGAGTTTTTGATGACTATTCCGAAGATATGTTATTTGTATCAATCATACACGTTAGTTTCAGGTCGGTCGAGCGAAAATCATCCACACTAGAAATTGCCATCACCATTTATCAACCAACACGCCTACACGATTTGTTCGATTAATCAATCGTTCGCAAAGTTACAAAATCATTATATGACACTTGTTCAAATCAGTCCAATCCTTTAAGGATTGACCCGCCGAATTGCTTGTGTTAGCCTCGCCGCTATGCGCAATCTGCTCTATTCTGCACACTGGCGGATGGTTGTCATACTTCTGATAGCCTTTGCTGGGCGTCTCTATCGGCTTCAATCCCAAAGTATTTGGTTCGACGAAGGCTGGTCAGCATTTGCGGCTGTACAACCGACATTACGCGACGCCATCACCGCCGACCCAACAAATCCACCACTATATTACACCTTATTAAACATTAGCACATCCGGTTTTGGCGACAGTGTGTTCGCATTACGTATAATTTCAGTTTTTCTTGGATTACTCGTCATTCCGCTCAGCTATCAACTTGCTCATCGCTTGTTCGGCAAGTCTACCGGATTATATGCCGCATTACTCGCCACCTTTTCGCCGCTATTATTATGGGCTTCGCAGGAAGCACGCATGTATTCGTTGCTAGCTGTATTGACACTCATCGCGGCTATCGCATGGCACCAGTTGATTAACCGCGAGTATCTTCTGGCATGGATAATATTGTGGAGCAGCGAGTTAGCTCTGCTTTATGCACATAATACAGGGCCGGTTATCGTTCTTTGGCTGAATATGGTCACATTTTTATTCTGGATACACCGACATTCACCCCATCACCCGTCTTGGCGTCTATGGATGGTCGGTCAGATAGCGGTAGGTTTATTTTGGTCTCCATGGTTTATCACACGCTTTCTTGATCTTCAACAGGCGAATAGTACGGTCAACAGCCCGCCACAAATCAATTTCGCGTTATTCAGCCGTATCTGGCAAGCATTCTGGACTGGCCCGTGGGAGATGGTCGGGCATGTCGATACAATCGTTGCGCTTTCAGGTATTGCGCTAGTCATTGCTGTCATCATTATACCATGGCGGCAAGCAACAATTCGCTGGTTGATGTTGCATGTTGGTATTTCTATCTTTGGACTACTACTTGGTCTGACAATCCTCGGTAATGAAATGCACGGTCGTTATCAAGTGATGATAACGCCGTTCTTGTTGGTTGCAATCGGCGCCGGAATCGCTCGGACACGTCTCGTACAATTTCGTCTTGTCATACTTGGATTATTTGGCCTCATCTTCTTCGTCAGCCTCCAAGCCGCACAGAATCCACTTTATGGCCACGATGATACCCGCGCCATCGTTGATTATTATCGTGCATCGTTAAATGCTGATGATACAGTACTGGCATGGTCGTATGCCGACCGCTATGAATTGGCCTATTATTGGGATCGCATGAATGTGACGGCGAATCGTGTCACACTACCCGAAGGCGCTGACTTCGACACGATACAACCCCTATTGCCGGAGTCAGGTCGTGTTGCACTAAATGTCTGGTATACACAACGAGCCGATTTTCGCGGCATGATGTCGTGTATACTGGGACACGGCACCCGCAATGTGCCGGAAAAATTCGTCACGTATGGTATGGAAAATCAATTATACGATGCTGATCGCTCCCCCTTGGCCGAGAGGCATTCAGCCGAATTCACATTTCTCGATGGTTTCACGACAATAGCACAAGTGACTGCCATAACCGAGTTCCCCGTATCGACTGCTGACCGCGCCGTCTGTGTGCCGGTTGAAATTCGGACGTTGACGACGCTTGACGTTGATCTCAAGGCGGTGGTCATTGTCCGCAATCATTTGCATCAAGAGATTGCGCGGGCCGATGCCGTTTTTGCGCAAGCCGACCAACGCACATCTTCACAAGTTGTCGTTGGTTCAATGTTGACGGCGTTTCCATTATTACGTTTGCCGTATGGGACACCGCCCGGCGAATACGATGTTGTGATGCGTATTTATGACGAAACACGAATGCCATCGGGTTACGACGTGCTATCTGCCGATGGAACTCAGCGCACAAAAGATTTGTTGTTGGGGCAATGGCACGTTGTTCCGGGTGCGAGTTGGTCTACGACCAATCGTGAGACAGATTTACCCAGTGCGGTCGATTTGCTTGTTAACGATTCGCTCAGGTTAATTGCGCACAATATGACGCAAGAAACAACACAATCTGTCAATGGCGGGATGATTAATCCGGCATTTTTGTGGCGCGGCGACGGCGCTTTGCCTGAATTGTTACTCCAAGCCGAAGATGAATCGTGGCAAATCATCATACCTCCCTCCATAGATAGCCCACATGATGATGTGACACTCGATTGGCGGAACGCACAGATTCCACTTGATGCCCCTGCCGGAGATGCGTTCGTAAAATTGCCCAACGGGGCGATTATTGCCCGTTATCATATTGAAGAATTACCAGCAATTTATGAACGCCCCGATGTTGACTTGCTGCTTGATGACGTTATTCCGGGTGTTGGCACACTCGAAGGATTGCGCATCCATGAGGAGTCCTTTCGTTTAGAGACACCGCTCGAAGTGACTTTGTTATGGCGGGCAGATGAAACACCCGACGAGAGTTACACCGTATTCGCACAATTGCTGAATCAAGATGGCATACTCATCGCCCAGAGCGATTCGATACCAGCGCAGGGGACCCGCCCGACCACCGGATGGCGGCGCGGTGAATATATCATCGATACGCATCAATTGCGCTTTAATGACAACGCTGCGCCCGGCCCCGCCACATTGATTGTTGGTATGTACGAGTCAATCAGCGGCACTCGGGTTATCCTTGACGAAAGTGGCACTGATTTTTTGTCTTTGCCGGTTCAAATTGAAATTCGCTGAGTAGGTTTACCTCACGATAGAATCGAAACCGGGACAATATATCTCGTCCCGGTTGGGGTGCTCAATATTGCTGGACTACTCTGGCTTATCCAACAGCTGCCGGTGCAGTGCCGATGTGGAAGATGACAACATAATCGCCAGTGGTTGATTTGTTGAAACTCGTCATATTGAAACGCAATTCCGGATTTGTCGCCAACATATCGGGCGTGACGGGTATGCTGAGCATCGCGTCAAGCCCGAAACCGCCGAGTTGCCGCCCTTGCGTCCGCGAGACGAATGC
>RFIA01000241.1 GCA_003695675.1 Chloroflexota bacterium | reverse complement strand
GACCGACTGCATCATGTAGAGCCGTTCGGCTTCGTTGTTGATCGGCATCCGCCCTTTGAGTTCGTAAATCGTTGCGTCGGAGCCAAGCGCGACATACAAGTCGCCATACTGCGCCGCCTGTTGCAAAAAGGCGATGTGCCCGCTATGCAGCAGGTCGAACGAACCGCTGACGAAAACTTTTCTCGGCATAAACGATTGACTCTACATAGAAGATCAAATGAATCATTCAACCGCGAAAGCGCAAAGATCGCAAAGAAAAACAAGCTGCTTGTGCGGTATTCCCTTAAATCGCCGCAGGCGATGTTCCCCCTCCCTGTATACGGGGAGGGGGTTAGGGGGTGGGGTTGCGCGTCGCTGCGATTCGATTCTTATTACGGGAATGTCACCGGCGGGTCTCCGAGATCATGCACCGGGCCGAGCGTCGGGTTGTAGATATTGCTCGTCGCGACACGCCGTCCGGTTGGGTCGGGCTGCACATCGAAGTTGCACAGACTGCGCACACGCGGGTTGGCTGTGCCCGGCCCGAATTCGTCAAAACCGTCGCTAATCGGCTGCGTCCAATCAAGTTTGAATTCGATTTCGTAATGACCAGGACGCAACGGCCCGACCGTCGATGTCCAAAAGACCCAGTAATTGTCGCCGCGTTGCTCAATCGGACTCGTGAGCACATCGATGACCGGCGCGGTGTTCAGCTTGACGGAATAAATCGCCGTGTTCAAATGGTCGGTGACAAGTTCGGGCGTCGCTGCGAACCACGACCAGAAGATGGTGATCGGATCGGTGTCGTAGAGCAGTCCGGGATCAGCGCCGGGTTTGAAGGCGTCGCACTCGGCGAAGATGAGACCCGCGTCGGCATTGCGACCGGGCACGACATCCTCACGCGCCCCGATGACGACAACCGGCTGTGGCGTGATGACGACACCCGGATTCAATTCGCCGCCAAAGGGCGACAAAATGCCCGACCCGGTTGTAGTTGTCTGTGTTTCAGGCACGGGGTCACCGGCATCGAGACTCGTCGCGGCGGTGTTTTGTGGCGGAGCACAGCCGTCTTGCACATCATCGACGGTCGTCTCGAATGATGGACTGCCGGGATCATTCTCCGGCGCGATCAAGACCCGTGCGCTGCCGACGGCGAAATCCGCGATTTGAGCGCCATTATTATAGGGCAATTCCTCGCTGAAAGCGTAGTCGCCGTCCACCGAGACACGGCGCAATGTCGTCAAAGCTTGACCAGACGCGGCGGGGCCGTCGAACAATTGATAGAAGACATCGTCGCCCGCTTCCATGAAGCCGGTCAAATTCATCACGCCCGATGTCGGGCAGACGACATAGAAAAACTGCACCGTCGAACCGCCGGTGTCGGTCGTCGTGTCCCCTTGCGCGAGTGTCATCGATGCGCCGATTGCCAATAATGCGATAAGTAGTAATGCGAGAATTGTGTTTCTCAACCCCGTCTCCTCCCAAAAATATTTTGCATCAGTACGGCGCAATCTTACCGCACTTTATGCCAAATCGCACCCGCCTCTTGTTCAATGAAAATGTTTGAATCACAAAGACACAGAGAGTTTTCTCTGCAACCGTGCGCTTTTGCAATTCAATCGACTGTTCTAACGGCAACATCTGTCCCCTATAATAGACCGGTTTAGTCAAGACGTACATATAGCAAGGCTAGCAAGGTGTATTTTGTGTTGGGCATCGCACGCTGTGCCCCAACAAATCATAACCCGACAGCTACGCCATCAATCAGCAACAGGAGTCTATCATTGTGACTATACCTACTATCGTCGTGCTTGAAGGCGACGAGACCGGACAGGAATTACTTGAAGAAGCGTTGCGCGTCATCGAACCGGAAGTGACGCGCTGTGAAGTTCATTTTGAGCGCTATGATCTCTCGTTGGGAAAGCGCCGCGCCACAAAAAACCAAGTCGTGCATGAAGCCGCCGCTCGCATCAACGAGACCGGTCTCGGCATCAAGGCGGCGACGATCACCCCCGGCGACCCCGATGATGTCGGCAGCCCGAATGCGCTGCTGCGCGAATTAATCGACGGCCAAGTCATCTTGCGCACCGGACGCCGCATCCCACAAGTGCGGCCCATCGCCGGTGTTTACGCGCCGATCTCGGTCGTGCGCATGGCCGTCGAAGGGGCGTACAACGCCAAAGAATGGCGCGAAGGCGAAGGTCTCGACGAGAAAGCGTACAGCACGCGCTATATCTCGCGCCGCACTTGCCGCGCCGTCGCCGAATACACCTTTCGTTATGCCAAACGCACCAACGCCAAAGTCTTCGGCGGGCCGAAGTACACCGTCAGCCCGATATACGAAGGCATGTTCAAGGAAGAACTCGACGCCGCCGCCGAACGCCATCCGCAAGTGAAATATGACCCGCAGCTCATCGACGCGACGTATGCGCTGCTGCTCGAAACGACCGGCGAGCCGCTCGTCATCCCGGCGCTCAACCGCGACGGCGACACCTTGAGCGATCTCGTCCTTAAGATGTTCGGCACCATCGCCGGGGCCGAGTCGGTCATCCTCGGTTTCGATGAGAATTTTGATATTCGCGTCGCGCTCACCGAAGCGCCGCACGGCACCGCGCCGAGTTTGCTCGGCAAAAATATCGCCAATCCGATGGCGATGATTCTCGCGGGTGCGGCCATCATGCGCTATGCACACGGCGAGGCCGGTTTGACCGCGAGTCGCGCGATTTACGAGTCGGTGATGGAAGCCGTCTACGATGGCGTGCGCACGCCTGATCTCGGCGGGCAATCGACGACGAGCGAATTCACCGATGAAGTCATCCGGCGTGTCAAAGCGAAACTCGAAGTGTGGGACGCCTTGGGGTAATCATTTTCGATAGCCAGATATTTCAACATCTAGCGCCTTGTTGAACACAACGCGCCATTAAAACACCCGGTCATCGCGCCGGGCGTTTGTTTTAATTTCTTTATCTTTATGAATCTTCACAAAGAATTGAGAACAACCATTTGCTTTTGCTTAAATTTGATTTTAGAATACCTTTAGGAAAAGCCGTTCGCATTCAGGTTGTTGTGATTTATGGATCCTATTCTGTATCATGGCGGTTATATCGTCGAAATTTCCGAAGCGATTCTCGAAGACCAGGTGGGCTTGAATGTTCAACAGGTCTCGATGGTCGAGACGATTCGACAACACGCTACAGAATTCGTCTATGTTTTTTGGGAAAATCAATCGCTGTCGGTGGTTGACCTCTACGATTATGTGCGTCAAGAGGCCAGCACCCCCCTGATAGTGATTCAACATTACTGCGACAAACTGCTTTCCGGCAAAATTGGCAAATTACACGAAACCTACGTCGAGGGTATCCAACTCATCTCACAATCGGCGCAGCAAATCCGCACCGAGTTACAACACTTCGAGGAAGACCTCTACGATTTCATCCAACGCATGGGCTTTGAAACCTAAGATAACGCCGCCTCACGAAAGTAAAACGAATTCAACTGCAAAGCACCTCCCTTTGAATGACGTTGCAAAATGCTCAAACTGCATCTATTCGCCGGGAGCGCAACGCGCTAGAATCACGCCGTTTTCAATTTAACTGAGGGATACTCCGTGTCGAAGATTCTGGCTTATAAACCGAATTGGCGCAGCATGGTGCTGCGCTTTATTTTGTTGACTGTCGGCGGCCTCGTTTCCGCCTTTGGCGTGATTGTGTTTCTCGTGCCATCGAATATCGCGCCCGGCGGCGTTTCAGGTGTCGGTGTGATTTTGAATCATCTCATCGGCGTGCCGATTGGATTGTTTGTGTTGCTTGGCAATATCCCGATACAGTATCTCGGTTACCGCATACTCGGCGGATGGCGCGTGACGACAGGCACGTTGTATTACATCGTGGTGTATTCGGTGGCGTTGGACTTTTTGACGCCATTTCTTTCAACCGACAATATCAGCGACAACACACTCCTGATGGCGCTCTTCGGCGGTATTGTCACCGGTATCGGTGGTGGCCTTGTGTATCGCGCCGGTGCGACCGGCGGCGGCACATCGACTCTCGCTCGCATTGTGCAGATGAAGTTCGGTTTACCGTTGAGCACCATATCGTTGTATACCGACGGTCTCGTCATTACGGCGGCAGGATTGGTCTTTGGCTGGGAAGCGGCGCTGTTCGCGATTATCACGCTCTTTGTTGGCAGCGCGACATCGGATTATGTCCTCGAAGGGCCGAGTGTGATTCGCACGGCGACAATCGTCACCGATTATCCCGATGACGTCTCACAAGCGGTTTTTGCACATTTGCATCGCGGCGTGACGGCGTGGCAGGGCGAGGGCATGTTCACCGAAAAGCCGCATACCGTTCTTTTCATCACGATTAGCCGGCCACAAGTCAATCTATTGCGCGAGATTGTCTTCGCTGTAGACCCGCGTGCGTTTATCGTCATTGGGCAAGGCCATGTCGCCTATGGCGAAGGGTTTAAGACGCAAAATCATCTTCAGAAAACACACAAGTTGCCACCCGCGGAGATTTCAACCACGCCATGAAATATTTTCATCTCTAATTGACGGCTTTCAACAAAATCGGGCTTTCGTTGGCGTTGAACAATGCGCTCGAATGATGCGAGACCAAGCGCATCAGCAATTCAAAATTGGATTGATTAACGTGGTCGAGCACACAGGGGCACAGCGCGATGACCGGCAAGGTTTCAAAAGCGCGATGCAATTGATGCTCAAAATGAATCAACGCTTGATAAGATGACGTCCAATCTGAGAGACAATGTGACCCCGTCCCCCACAAGACATGCCCCGCCGTCACCCGTTTTGTCTGCGCTTGCCATATCTCGATGACGCCAGCAACACCGCGCAGTTGGTAAGCCGCGCCCAAATCTTCAAAAACCAAGCGTCCAGATTCTTCCAATTGTTCGACCGGTAACCCCGCCGCTGCGAAATGTGTGCGCAAGTCGGCAATGGATTGCCACCACGCGCCGACAAACAAAGGATGTCCAGCTTCCAACCCGACTTTCAGAAAGTCGGCTTGCAGCACGAACACATCTTCCCGATTGCTTTGCATGACCAAAATGTGTTCTGGCGCGGTGAGGTTAGCGTCGAGTAATTGTTGAAGCGACGGGCCACGGCCACCCGTTGTGTTGAGACCGGCGAACTCGTCAACGACGCTCTGCGAGATGCGCCATTCCTTGCCGATTTTCGTGCCTTTGATTTTTCCGCTTCGCAACCAACGATAAACCGTGTTGGGGGCAACTCGTAAGAAGTCTGCAACTTCGTCAACTGTCAGCAGGGCCTTGTTATTCAATTTGAGGACTCCAGTTCTCACCTTTTACCACGAAGGTCTGGACTCGATTAAGGCGGGCGACCTGACTCCCCAATGATGGGTTACAGTTGCGGGACAGTACCGGACTCTCACCGGTTTCGCCATTATGCCCGGCCATCCGGGGCGCAGGGCACCTTAACCGCATTTTCAGAATGGGACAAACAAATGTGCGGTTACTATAGCAGACACACCTGACTTGTGTCAACTCAAGACTACATGCGTTTTTTCGCGTCAGTGGTTGCGCAATACCCCAATTATACGGTATTATACAGTGATGTACAATTATGCACGGTGTTATACATTGTTATACAGATCAAGACCATTTAGAAATTGCAGGGGGTATTGCACGCAACTTGCGCATCAACGACAACCTGCAATGAATCGTTTATTTTTGAGGAGATTATTTGATGCCTGTGATCCGTATTCCCCCACCTTTTCGCAACCATACCGGCGGCAAGGCCGAAGTCAAAGTTTCGTCGGCGACGGCCGGTGAAGCGCTTGACGCTCTCTTACAGCGCCACCCGACATTGCGCGACGAACTCTACGACGCCGACGGCAATCTCATCACGACCACATCCGAATCGATCAATGTTTTGCTCGGCAAATACGATATTCGCGAATTACAAGGGCGCGACACGCCGTTGGACGAGTCGAGCCGCCTGATGATTTTGCGGACATGGCCGGCTGCCATCAGTGGCGGCGACCGCGATGCTTAAACTCGTGCCGGGAAGATTTTATCGATGACAACATATCAAATGCTGACGTGGCACGGCATCCCAACCGGTGTCAAAGCCAAAGACGAACATGGCGAGGCTCGCCAAAATTTGCCGATTCGCTTTCAAGCGGCAGTCGATGCCGTGGCGACGGCGGTCGGGCATACCGAAACGACGGCTTATCTTGCCGGATGGCAGTGGAGCGAACCGGCAGAGCGCGATGGCAGCGCCGAAGAAGTTGCGCGTGCGGTCGCCGACGAATTGGTCGCAGAATATTCGCCGGAGCGCATCAAGGCCTTGCGTCATGAAATCGAGCAGCGCCTGCGCGTTGATGCGGATCATTAGGTAACGGCAACGTATGAAAAGAAATTGAACCGCAGAGAACACAGAGATTATTCTCATCACCTGTCCATGATAGAAACGGCGGACAGCATGGATGCTGTCCCTACATTGTCGTGAAAACCCTATGGGTTCGGCACAAAATCTCGTGGGTAGGTGAATAATCTTAGGCATCAAGTTAAGGATCAATGTTTTCAAACCTCACCCCCCGGCCTCCTTTTCAGGGGTAGGTTTTTAACGTATGTTGTGGAAAGAGACGTTCGATGTTTAAGAGAGACAATCGATTGCTGCCGCCAGAGACTGAAGTCTCCGGCTACCGGGCAAGACAAGTACCCTGAAGGGCACTGTTT
>RFIA01000240.1 GCA_003695675.1 Chloroflexota bacterium | reverse complement strand
TGAGAATTTACGTCTCTTCGTCGAAGAAAACAGCCTAACGTTATATGTCTCTGCTGAAGAAGAAGTCTCGCTTGAAGGATTTCAATTCAGCGTCTTCCGTGATAACAACATCGAATCAAAATCGCTGATTGTGCGTTTTGGCATTTTGGAACTTTCCAATAATATTGTACAACCCGGCTGGTGCTTTTTTCTATGGGAGGACGACTCGGCCACACCACCGGATGTATGCAGCCCAAGCACAACATTCGACAGCTTTGTCGGGCCGGGTGATAAATTTTGGTTCGACTCAGAAAATCAGCGATTAGATATTGCGATTTTTCGCAACCGACAATCGATCAATCAATTTTGCCCAGCTTCCCTAAATGAATGTCCAATTGCTTATCAAAGTATTGAGGATAATATTGGTGGAGAATTAGAAGACATACCTCAAACCATCGCAATATTACCCCCGACACCGATTGCGGAAGATCTTCCACTTTTTACACAACAGGGTACGCAGGGAGAAATACGCGAAATTATCATTGGCAAAACACAGAACAATCGTGAGATCGCTATTAGCGGCCATGCCAACGGGCGCTTGTGCCTATGGGAAATCGGTAATTCTAGTGCCGCCTCACCGATCAATTGTGAAATGTCATTCCATGAGGGCGCGATTTCGGCGCTTGAATGGCGCACAGCAGAAGACACCTACCAATTTATAACAGGTGGGGAAGATGGATGGGTTCGCTTGTGGCGACTTGACATTGATAGCGACCCAGCACATCCTACTATGACAAACATACTCGAAATGAATGCTCATCCCGGCACAACAGTACGCGATATTCGCTGGCATCCATTTGAATCACGCTTTGCGACTACTGGCGGCGATGATAAGCTCAAAATTTGGACAATTTCTGCCGGACAGATTGAACCAACACCGCGTGCATTCAATATCAACAACCCTCAGGCGGTTGCATGGCGCGGTGACGGGCGTAATATTGCTTCTGTTGAGCTGACAGGAGTCACCCGTGTAATTGATGCAACAGGCACGACAGAAGCAATCGTTTTTGATTTTTATACGCTGCCTGCCATCGATACAGACTGGAATCAAAATCTTGGCAATATTGTGACACTTGCTGAAGATAATGTTGTGCGGTTATACGATTTAGTGCCGGGCGAAACATGCAATTCACGTTGTCCGTCGGTGACTCTGGCACAGAATCTACCATCTCCTTCATCAGTCCGATTTTCCCCTGACGGACAGTTCGTTGCGATTAGTATGCGCAATCGAGTTGATGTGATGGAAGCACAAGCACCCTATCGGCTGGTCAGTCGACATATTGCTAATAACGAACTTGATATGGCACTCACATCGCTGGCGTGGCGTGCTGATGGCAGTTCGCTCATCGCATCGGACGAACAAGGTCGTGTTTATGAATGGCGTGTCCCCAACGAAACGCAACAACGTCTACAAGCGGGTAATCGCTGGGTTGCAACGCAATCTCGACGAGCCAATGCTTTCGACTGGGATGTTGCTGGTGAACTCATTGCCATTGTAGACGGTAATCGTCGGCTTTCCATCTGGCAGATTGAAGAACAAATCAGAATAGGTGATGGACAGGCGCACACAAGTTTTCCATTAGCTGTTGACTGGCAAGGTTCGCAAGGGCGTTTAGCAACAGGAGGTTGTGGCCCATTGGTCATTATCTGGCGAGCACAGGAATTTTCACCCATTTCTACGCTATCCGTCCCATTTGATGAAGACAATTGCGGCTCTAGTATTGCTTTTCATCCTAATGGTGATAAGTTGGCAACTGCTGATATTACTGGCGTCGTCCGGGTATGGGATTGGGAACGCGGTGTGGAATTAGTTGAGCCACGCACATTGGACGGCCTGAGGATTAATGGTCTTGAATGGAATGTTTCTGGTTCTCACCTAGCGGTGACCACCGAATTGGGGCAATTGTTCGTTTTTGCGCTAACCGGTAATATGTTATCGGACACTCTCGTTCGGCAACCCGAACCGGGAAGCGAAATGACGTCGTTAGACTGGTCACCGAGCGGAGAATTCGTTGCGACGGGTAGCGCGAATAATTGGATCGCAATATGGCGCTTGGATGCTTCTCAAACGGGAGAAAGCTTTTCCGGCGCCTATAAATTTGAAGGTCATGGTGCTTCTGTAACTGGCTTAAGTTGGAATGATTTTAATGATTGGATTGCCAGTGTGAGCGAAGATGGTGACTTGATTGTGTGGGATGCGTTTACAGGCCAGCGCTTGGCACAGACGAGTTTACCCGGTTCACCGGTGAGCGTTCATTGGTCGCCCAATGGATCGCAGCTAGGTGTTGTTGATAGTGAAGGATTCTTCCAAATCTGGAACTTTACACCTACTCCCTCTTAGACAAGACGAATCAAGTAACATGTATTGTTCGATTTCTCTTCTAGCAATGATCCCAAAATGATACTAGTGTGTGGAGAAAATCAATGGATTTATCAAATATATCGCGAATCCAACTCACGGCAATCATTCTTTTCATTCTGGCTGTGGTCGGTGTCCTAGCATTTCGCCAATCGCGTAAATGGCACGAAACGCGCCCTTGGGCAGCAGATTGGTTGAAGGGCTTCAGCACTGAAATGATTACCGTCATCCTCACAACTCTTGCATTCACGTTACTTGTTGGCGCAATTCAGGATCGCGAAAATCAACAGGCATTACGAGACCAATTAATTCTCCAAATGGGAAGTGATGAACGCTTTTTTTCAGCAGAGGCTGTTCGTCAATTGCGAGCCAAAAGCTGGCTCACTGATGGGTCTTTGGAGACTGCACAACTTCAGGGTGCTAATTTGTCGAATGTTGATTTGTCGAATGCAATTCTGAATCGCGCTGATCTATCTTCTGTGATTCTAGATGGCGCTATTCTGGATAATGCTTCCTTAACCGGAGCTAATCTTTCAGGCGCACGATTCAATATCAGCGACCGTGGTCAACCCACACGACTGTTCAACACTGATCTACGGTTTGCCGATCTGACAGGTGCGGATTTACGTGGCGCACGATTTAACGACGCCCAATTAGAAGGTGCCAATTTGCGAGGAATCCGATTAGACTCCCGTGATTTTCCGGAAACATTTCGTGGGCTTAATCTAGCACGAGTGGATTTAAGTAACGTTAATCTAGTAGATATGGATCTCACTGGGACTGTACTGCGCGGCGCTGATCTGGAAGAGGCTAATCTAGGCGGTGTTAATTTTGTAGGTGCGGATTTGCGCGAAGCCAATATGAAAAGCGCGAATTTGCTGGATTCAGACTACAATCCAGACACCATCCTCCCCGATGGGACGAATTGGACGCCGGAGACCGATATGCGCCGCTTCACCGACCCCGACCATCCTGATTTCTGGCAGCCGGATTGGGTCAAAGAACAAGGTGGCGATACGCAATAACGCATGAAATGGGGTGGGGCGTGCCTCACCCCTACAAATCCCCCGCAGGTTGCGAACACCGCTCACAATTTACCCTAAACCGATTGCATGATTTCGGGCGGCAAATCTCTTCGCAATTCGATATAATAGCGGCACGAAAATTGTTCAATCAAGTTTGAAGGAGTATTCTCATGAGTAGAACAGTTCGTGCCGCATTGCTTCAAGCGGAGTGGACAGGCGACAAAGAAAGCATGATCGAAAAGCATATCGATTATGCCAAAAAAGCCGCCGATGAGGGCGCACAGGTGATGTGCTTCCAAGAGTTATTTTATGGCCCGTATTTCTGCCAAGTGCAAGACTCGGAATTTTTCGCTTATACCGAACCGATTCCGAATGGCCCGACGACCGAGCGGATGCAAAAGCTGGCACAAGATTTGAATATGGTGCTCGTCGTGCCGATGTACGAGGTCGATGGTGTCGGCGTCTATTACAACACGGCGGCGGTGATTGACGCGGACGGCACCTATAAGGGCAAGTATCGCAAGACGCATATCCCGCATTTGCCCGGCTTTTGGGAGAAATTCTACTTCCGTCCCGGCAATCTCGGTTATCCGGTGTTCGACACCGCCGTCGGCAAAGTCGGCGTGTATATTTGCCACGACCGGCATTTCCCCGAAGGTGCGCGGGCGCTCGGCTTAAATGGTGCCGAAATCGTCTTCATCCCGTCGGCGACTTCACGCGGTTTGAGCCAACATCTATGGCGAATTGAGCAAACCAGCCACGCTATTTTCAACACCTACTTCGTCGGCACAATCAATCGTGTCGGTATCGAACCGCTCGGCGATGATGACTTTTATGGCGAGAGCTATTTCTGTGACCCGAAGGGACAATTTATCGGCGATCTCGGCAGCGATCATGAAGAAGAACTGATCGTTCGCGACCTCAATCTCGATATGATTCAAGAGGTACGCGACACATGGCACTTCTACTTCAATCGCCGCCCCGACCAATACGGCTTACTTGTCCAAGATACCGTTCCGGTCGACAACCCGCGCAGCGAGCCGGTTGCTGTACCTGCCAAATAATTTCCTAGCAATAAAATACACGGCTTAGAATTCATAGGGCGGTCGCTGCACCGCCCTTCGCATCCTCAAATATGAATTGGCATTAGATTTTGAGCCGCAAAGATGCAAAAAGCGACATGAATGGTGCAGACAAGCGAGATACGCCTCGCCGATAGAGATATACACTGTGTCCTCTGTGTCTCTGCGGTTTGATACAAATCGCATTCTCAAAAGGAGATTCTTATGGATTTTGCGATTACATTCAAAGGCGATATTTCCCCTAAACGCACGGTTGCGTTGTGCAAACAGGCGGAAGTCGCTGGATTCAAGTACGCATGGTTTTTTGATTCGCATGTGTTATGGCGCGACTGCTACACAACGATAGCGATGTGTATGGCAGAGACCTCAACACTGCGTTTTGGCCCGCTCGTGACCAATCCCGGCGTGCGGGAATGGTCGGTGGCGGCGAGTATGTTCGCCACACTCGCGCAACAAAGTGGTGGCCGCTTCGACATGGGAGTCGGACGCGGCGACAGTTCGCGGCGTGTGCTCGGCAAACGCCCGATGACACTTGCGTACATGGCTGAATTCATCCACGCGGTGAAGGGCATGATTCGTGGCGATGAAGTCACGTATGACGACGGCCAGACCACAGTGCAAATCCCATGGGCGGACGGTTACGAGATGCCCGCATGGGTGGCGGCGTATGGCCCAAAAGCGCTCAAAACCGCCGGGGAACATGGTAATGGTCTTGTGATTCAACTTGGTGATCCATGGCTCGTCAAATGGTTCAGCGACCAAGCGCTTGAAGCGGGGAAAGCTGCCGGTCGTGACATGTCGGATTACAAGATAATGTCTGCTGCGCCGGTGTGGGTCGGTGATATAGATAAAGGCCGCGAGCAAACTCGTTGGTTCCCGGCGATGGTCGGCAATCATGTTGCCGATATTGTCGAACGGTATGGCATGGTCAGCGAAGGGATTCCCGAACGCTTGACGACGTACATCGAAGGTCGCAAAGGCTACGATTATCGAGAACATGCCGACAAAGATGCGGCTCATCTCGATTTCATCACTGAAGATATTATCGATAGTTTTAGCATTCTCGGTTCGGTGGACGATCATGTCGCAAAACTCAAAGAACTCGAAGCGGCGGGGGTCGATCAATTCAACATTTATCTGATGTGCGGCGAGGAAGAACGCATCGTCGCCGAGTATGGGGAGCATGTAATTCCAGCGTTTGAGTAAAAAGTTGAAAGTGTAAAGTAATGAGTGATGAGTAACGAATAATGAGTGATGCGTGATGTGTAAGATTGAGCGCTTTGAGGATTTAATGGCGTGGCAGAAGGCGAGGATGCTTACAAAGGCGATATATGAAGTCACGAAGCGAGGGCGGTTTGCGAAAGATTTTGGTCTCGCCGAGCAAATTCAAAGAGCATCTGTCTCAATTATGTCGAATATTGCTGAAGGTCATAAACGCGGCAGTCCGGGAGATTTTCATCGCTTTTTGAGTATGGCGAAAGCTTCCTCGTTCTCAATTTTACATTGCGTTTGATATAGGGTATATCAACGACGAAAGTAACCCAACTCATAACTCATAGGTTGAAAATAAATATCAAGGAGTACGCATACCATGGGACTACTCTTCAAAAATGGCACTATCATCACCGCAGCGGATATGTTCGCGGCGGATGTATTGGTCGAAGATGAAGTGGTTTCGCTCATCGGCAAAGACATCGCCCCCGACGGGCACGAGGTTGTCGATTGCAGCGGCAAGTATTTGATGCCGGGCGGTATCGATGTGCATACGCATCTTGATTTGCCATTTGGCGGCACGATTAGCAATGATGATTTCGATGTCGGGCACAAGGCCGCGGCTTTTGGCGGCACGACGATGCACATCGATTTCGTGATTCAACCCATCGGCGGCAGCCCGTTCGATGGCTTGGCGACGTGGCGCAAAAAAGCCGAAGTCGCGCAGATTGATTACGGCTTCCACATGGCAAT
>RFIA01000239.1 GCA_003695675.1 Chloroflexota bacterium | reverse complement strand
TCTGATGAAGGAACGTGGTGTATTGACCAATTGCCGCCAATATATCACAAAATTTCGATGGGGTCAAACAGCCTTGCGTCAATTTTTGCCCATTTTTATCCCAATTCTTATCCCAAGTTAATTTTATATATCACAAATTGCGCAATTATCACAGAAACCATATACTTGTAACAAAAGTGTAACTTTTGGAGGCAGCAATGACCGGAAATTTGACATCAATCATACAGCGTGAAAATGCTCGTTTGAAAGATGAAAATGACACCTTAAAAGAAGAGCTGACGAGCTTACGCGAGTTTGTCGCCATTTTGAATGGGTTGACGACAGCCGCTCGTGATTTGACTAGCGACACCGAATTGCTCCCGTTGTTGCAAGACATTTTCGCCAAAACGCTCAATCTACTCAATGCGCCAGACGGGTCGTTACTGTTGCTCGACGAGGACACCAATGAGCTTGTTTTCGTCCTTGTTCAAGGCACACTCGGCGACCAATTGCGGAATTTCCGCATCCCGGCAGATGAAGGCATTGCCGGGTGGGTCGTACAAAACAACGAGGCTGTTCTCGTCGCAGACACACGCCGTGACCATCGTTTCTCGCACATGATTGACGAGAAATTCGCCTTCAGCACCCAATCGATTGCTGCTGCACCTATCGTCGGTGACCAAAAAGTTTATGGCGTGCTGGAAGCAATCAATCGACCGGGCGATACGCCGTTTAATGAAAGCGACCTCGACTTACTCGGTCTTGTGTGTCGCTTCGCCGGTGAAACATTCGCCGACATCGAACGCTTGCATCCTGAAACATAATCGTTATCGTCGCCCGCACAATCACGCTGAATCGCTGAGATGCCACTTGCCGCTCAGCGCTTCAGCACGTCAGCAGGCTAGGAGGCCAGCTATTCAGGTGCTGAGAAGTTGACGATCTGATACCTGATGGCTAGGGCGCTTGGTTGTTGCGGCAGTTGCGGCAGTTGCAGCAGTTGCAAAAACGATTTTCACTGCAACAACGCATCACTTCAACTCGTGACCTTATATACTTAGTCCTCAATCCTATTCTCACTCAGTCCTGAAAACAGCCTACCACAAAACACGCGCCCTGTGTTGACAAAAAGGCAAACTTTTTCGCAACACTTTTTAGGCTGCTCCAAACTCGCACAAGGCGACCGGGCAACATCCGTTTGTGATTTATGTTGTCGTGCTCATAAGCGCCTCGACCTCAGCACGAGTCGGCATACTTGGCGCGGTGCCCGGCTTGGTGACACACATCGCCGCCGTCGCCCCGGCAAAGCGCACCGCCTCGCTGATGTCCATACCTTCAGCAAGACCAACCGCAAGACCGCCGTTGAAGGCGTCGCCCGCGCCGGTTGTGTCCACCGTTTCGACCTTGAAGGATTCGATATGCGCGTGGGCATCTTGCCGCACCCACATCGCGCCCCACGCCCCCATCGTCAGCACAACCGTTTGTGAAGGTGAAACCAGCAACGACTTGGCATCCTGCTCCAACGATTCGCTGTGGACGCCAGTCAGGATTTGCAATTCGGTTTGATTCGGCGTGATGATGTCTGCAAGTGCGAGAAACTCTGCCGGTAATTGTACCGCCGGTGCAGGATTGAGTATTGTGCGCACACCATTGTCGCGGGCGATTTGCAGCGCCTGCCCGGCTGTCCGACGTCGAATTTCAAGCTGTGTGATGAGAATATCGGCGCCGGCGATGACATCGGCCGCGGCGTCAACATCCGATGGCGTCAGCGCGAGATTGGCGCCCAGCGCGACGACAATCATATTCTCGCCACTGTCATCGACAAATATCGGCGCGACGCCGGTGGCTTGTTCGCCATCTTGGACAACGAATTCGGTGTTGATGCCTTCGTTGCGCCACAAGTCAAGCGCAATTTGACCGTAATGGTCTTTGCCGACACGCCCGACGAACGTCACCTCAGCGCCGAGACGCGCCGCCGCAACCGCTTGATTCGAGCCTTTGCCGCCCGGCCCGACGACAAATTTACGCCCGTTGACCGTCTCGCCGGGTTCAGGTAAGCGTTCCATATAACTGGTCAAATCGGTATTGAAACTGCCGACTACCACGATTTTCGCTGGCATGAGCAAACCCCTATATTGATGATAGGCCAATTTGTTCCGCCAGATTTTACCATGTTTGTTGCAGAATGACCGTTCAGTTTCTCATTATGAGTTGGCAGCCGAAACGAGGTATGCCTCCGCCCCTACCCATACACAGCGCACAGAATCGCAAAACAAAAGCCTCTATGATGTTAGCCATAGAGGCTTCGCAACCAACAGACGAATTCTACGCAACTAATTCGCGCTGCGGCGATATTGCCAGACCGAAAGCGGCACGAAGATGACATAAATCCCCGTCAGCCACGCGATGGCTAGCCACACACTGTCATGGGGCGTGCCAATCATTAGGCCGCGCACGACATTCGCCACGATGGAGACCGGCTGGTTCTCTGCAAAGATTTGTAGCAATTCCGGCATCGTCTCGGTCGGGACGAAAATCGAACTCGCGAACACAAGCGGAAATACCCAGATGAAACCAGCCACTTGCGCCGTCTCCGGGTCTTTGACCATCATGCCGATGAAGGCGAAGATCCAACTGAAGACGTGTCCGAAGGCAATCACCAATACGACGGCAGCGACGGCATTCAAGAACCCATTTTGGAAACGAAAACCAATGATATGCCCGACGCCAATCATCAACAGGACGACGAAGATATTGCGCACTGTGTCCGCAAGGGTGCGCCCAGCCAAGACGGCTGACCGCGCCATCGGCAACGACCGGAAGCGGTCAATCAAGCCTTTCTTGAGGTCTTCGGCCAAACCAACTGCCGCGACGGAACCGCCGAACATCGCCGTCTGCACGATGATGCCGGGCAGCAAAAAATTGATGTAATTGCCATTTTGTGTTTGAATCGCGCCACCGAAGACATACGCGAACAGCAGCAGGAACATCACCGGCTGAATCGTCGAGAAGACCAGCAATTGCGGCAAGCGCACATAATACGTCAAATTGCGGCGTGTGATGATGAGCGCGTCGGTGACATTCCACCACAGGCTCTGCATCAGCGACGGGTCGCGATATTGTGCGGCGGGGACAACTTTCGATTGGGTGATAACTTGTTGTGCCATTGAGAATGAAAACTCCATGTTCATATACTTTGCGCTTACGTTGGGGCATTGTACGCAATGCCCTTTGTGCGATTTGATAGGGCTTAGCACGCTAAGCCCCTACGAAAGGGCGAGACCCGCCCGGTTGCCCTTTCGGAATGTTTGAGAAATTAATTCTCTGACGCACTAGTAATCGACAAGAACACCTCGTCGAGTGTCGGGCGGCGCAGGGCGATGTCTGCAATGGCGATGGACTGCTGATCTAGGACGCGCACCGCTTCTAGCAGACTCTGTGTGCCATGTGGGACGACGACCGAAAAGCGCCCGGTCGCTGTGTCCACATGTGGTGTCTCCCGCCCGATGCTTTCCAGAAGGGTCTGCACTTGCGGGATGTAACTGCGATTGCTGATTTGTAATTCGAGCACATCTTGCCCAAGCTGCGACTTCAATGTTTCCGACGTGCCCGCCGCGATGACCTCGCCATGATCGATGACCGTAATCCAATCGGCGAGATTGTCGGCCTCTTCCAATTGTTGCGTCGTCAGCAGCAGCGTCGTGCCGTCATCGACGAGTTGGCGGATAAATTCCCACAAGTCGTTGCGCGTGCGCGGGTCGAGGCCGGTCGTCGGTTCGTCGAGGAACAATACAGCCGGTCGCGCTACGATACTCGCCGCGAGGTCGAGTCGCCGTCGCATACCGCCGGAATATGTTTTGACTGTGCGGTCTGCCGCATCGGTCAACGAGAACTGCTCCAATAATTCCTGCGCCCGTTCTTTCGAGGCTTTGCGGCTGAAGTGATACAACTGCCCGACCATGACGAGATTCTCGCGCCCGGTCAGCATCTCATCGACCGCCGGATATTGCCCCGCGAGTCCGATGAGACTGCGGATGCGCATCGGATGTTTCGCCACATCGATCCCCGCAATTGTCGCTCGCCCGGAGTCCGGTTTGAGCAATGTCGTCAAAATGCGAATCAGCGTCGTTTTACCCGCACCATTCGGCCCCAATAATCCGAGAATCTTACCGGCTTCGGCCTGCAGGCTGACGCCCTTCAAGGCCTGTACCTTGCCGTAAGATTTACGGACATCTTCAACAACAATATCGTTTTGCATGTGTGCTCCCTCTACTTCCACATACTTTCACATTGCCTGATGTTCATATACGAATTTGCTCGATGATTCGTTTTACGTATTACCCATCGTTCGTGTTCAAATCCTGCTTCGCTGCCAACGCCCGTTCCAACGCTTCGACAATGAAGCGCTGCTCTTCAAGCGGCAAGATAGCGAGTAAGTTCATCATCGCCTGCCGCCGGTTGTCCGCCATCTGTTTCGTCAACGCCCGCCCGCGTCGTGTGAGATGCAATTGCACACCACGTGCATCATTTGGGTCGGGGCGGCGTTCGATGATTTCCATCGCTTCGAGATCGCGCATCGCCGTGCTGACAGCCGCCGCCGTGATATTCAGTTGCTCAGCGATTTGCTTTTGCGAAATGCCCGGCGTCGTGCGTATTAGATGCAGCGCGACCATTTGGTTGATATTCAATTGACCGACCACCTCACCCGGCGGGCGATGTTCCGCCATTTTGTGGATGGCGTCCATGACAGCAAGCAAGCGACCGGCAAGCTCCGCTGTTTCATCGTGTGTATCAGGCATCATTTCTAAACTTTTATAGGGGAAATGGACAAGAAGAATTTAATCAATTTAATTAACTATGTGGCATTATATGAAATCTAACAGGAGATGTCAAGCGATAGAAGTCATTCTGATGTGCTTCTTATGTAGACGATTTATCTGTATTGATGCTCGGCACAAAATGAGTCAACGTGCGCCACAGATGAATCTCCAACCGACGACCGGAGTACATCATCATGAACATGTACGGCAGAAAAATCACCGCGCCGACTCCAAGAGCGAAACCGTCATTGCCTTCGCGTGAGAAGCGCGAAAAAATCACAGCCAGCGCGACGATGCCGAGAATGAAGTATGCGGCGATGAACCAACTGCCCGTCGTGGTCGCTTCGGCGACGATGCCGGTTTGCTCCAATGACGTTTGCTTGTCCGCTTTGAGGGCAATGTCGTTTGGATTGACGGCGAGGCGTTTGAAATAACCCGAATACGAGACAATCTGCCAGAAGCCTTTGAACGACGCCGTGAAGTGACATGTTACGTCATCGATACGCTCCAATCGAACACGCAACTTTGGATTGTGTTCGAGCAATTCAATGCAAGTCTCAAAACTATTCGGCGATACAAAACGCATTCGCGGGCTGGCGAAACCAATTGTGACCGGGTGCAAGTCATCGCCACTATTGAGCGTCGATGTTTGGTGTTGGGCTTCATACGCAGCGACATCTAACGCCTGATACAACTGCCGCACCATTTGACGTTCGCGTCCCGGCAAGAAAGCAATCAACTTCAGCACAAAAAAGATGATACTCGCCACCCCCCCGGCGATGATAAGGCTGCCGAGTGTGTCATCGCGAATGACGGTTGTGCCCAACACAATCAATCCGATGCCTAAGCCGACTTCGCCGACAAAATTGATGATGTGTGTATACCACGCCATGTACGCACGACCGAGGACGCGCGTACTGCCATCATCGCGTTCGCCGAGATAGCCCGTTAATATCGGCTGATACTCGAACAACATCCAACGCGAGGTGGATTTGCGCTCCATTAAATATTCACACATCGCGGGTTTGCCGGTGCAGTAAATCTCGGTCGTCATTTGATAACCACGTCCTGCGTCCGGCTGAAAAGTGCGGATGCGATTCGATGTGGTCAATAGATCATGCGGCGAAACAAAATCAAAAGCCAGCCGTTTGCTTTTGATGCGCTTAAAACGGGCTTCCAATACATCATCGATATTGTCAATATTCATCTAGGTCACCAATCAGATCGGGGGGTCTGTCGAACCTTGGACATCAAGTTAAGGATTAACGCTTTCGAACCTCACCCCCCGGCCCTCTCTCCGCATGCGGAGAGGGGGGAGAAAAAGGCGAAACGGCTATCATACAAGTCCCCTCCCCGTATACAGGGAGGGGATTTAGGGGGGTGGGGTGGGTGCAAAAAACGAGCGTTTCAAAACCATTGAGGCTTATCTTGATGCCTCATGTCTGTCGAACCGCCCCTTACCACATTAACTCGCTTACGGATTAGCCACCGATCAAAACCGAGAGTTCATCCCATGCGTCGCTGTAAAGTTGCTCGGTGTCCGGGTCTTCGAGGATGAAGAACATTTTCTCGAGTTCCTCTTCTGTCGGATAGATGAAAGGATTCGTGAGCAATTCTTCGTCAATCAAGCCTTCGTCAATCGCCGTTTGATTCGGCGAGGCGTAAGCGATGTAATTGCTGTTGGCCGCGCCGACAACCGGGTCGAGCATGTAGTCGATGAAGACGCGGGCGAGTTCAGGATTTTGTGCCCCTGTTGGAATGGCGAGATTGTCTACCCACACATTCGTGCCTTCTTCGGGGGTGATGAAAGCGTAGTCGTCACACTCGCATTCAAAAATAATTTGGAAGACATCGCCGTTATATTCGACAATCACATCGGCTTCACCAGCGAGGAGCATTTCTTGCCCATCATCTTCAGCAATGCGGACGACGTTGTCACCATTTTCCAACAAGAAGTCGCGTGCTTGTTCGATCTCATCG
Organism: Chloroflexota bacterium; assembly: GCA_003695675.1. Lineage (GTDB taxonomy): Bacteria > Chloroflexota > Anaerolineae > Aggregatilineales > Phototrophicaceae. The sequence goes on along the minus strand of RFIA01000239.1, from coordinate 9,534 downwards.
AGATTATGTGTGTTCGGGTCGAAGCCGAGAATTTGCAGCGCGACACCAAGCATCGCTCGTTGGTCTTCGAGCCAAGCGACATTGCCATCGTAATTGAAAACATCTTCCCAACTTGTCAATTCTGCATCGCCAACCGCGTTTTTATTATAAGCGATGCCAACGGTACCCCATTGGTATGGTACAGTGTAGGTATTGCCGGGATCGTAGTCGGGGTCAACAAATTGCTCGGCAACATGGACAAAGTTCGGGAGGTCTTGCCCATCTAATTCTTCGAGCAAGCCATCCGCTACCATCACCGGGATGACGGCACCGCTCGGCACAACAATGTCAAATCCGGGATTGCCTTGTCGCAGACGGGCAATCATCTCTTCATTGCTGCTGTATGTCGTGTAATTGATCGTCACACCACACAGTTCTTCAAAGCGCGGGATCGCTTCTTCATCGATATACGTCGCCCAATTGAAGATATTCAATTCTTGCCCCTCGAAACCTTCCGGGCAAGTCCACGTTACTTCTTGCGCCCCAACTGTGATGACGCCGAAGCCCAGCACAAACAAACACATCACCAGTAATCCAACAAATAAGTTACGCATTTGATCCTCCATAGTTTAACTAAATGTTATAGCTGTTCACCTCGTGGCGGTGGATCAGCCGGAACGAATATTTTTAACCGCAAAGTTGCCAAGAGCGCAAAGGTGATTTTTATGATCTTTGCGTTCTCTGCACCTCTGCGATTTTTTAACACATTATTGTTTGATACGCGATTGATTGACACTGCGGCCTTGCAGCATCAGGGAAAGCCCAACCAATATTGTAGAGACAAGCAGCATAATCGTCGAGATGGCGTTAATCTCCGGCGGGACACGCTGCTTGAGCATCCCATAGACAAAGATCGTCAACGTATCGTTGCCGATGCCGGTTGTGAAAAATGTCACCACGAAATCATCCAACGAGAGGGTGAACGCCAACAGCGCCCCCGCGAGGATGCCCGGCGCAATCAACGGGAAGGTGATGCGCCAGAATGTTTGCCATTCATTCGCGCCAAGATCGCGTGCCGCTTCTTCGAGTCGTGGATTCATGTCGGCCAAGCGTGCGCGGACGACAATCGTCACGAACGAAATATTGAAGGCGACATGCGCGATGATAATCGTGCCAAAACCGGGACGAAGATTGATGCCCACCGGTTCGAGCCAACGAAATAAGATATTGAAAAACACCAGCAGCGAAATGCCTTGTGTGATTTCGGGGATGACGACCGGCAGATACAAAATCGTGTCGAGATAATCTTTGCCCGGATAGCGCCCACGTGCGAGGCTGAGTGCGAGCATCGTGCCGATAATCGTCGAGATGACGGTCGCGCTAATCGAAACAATCATCGAATTTTTGACCGATTGCAACAACAATTCTGTCGTGAAGCTCGCCGACCCCGACCCGGCAGTCAGGGCATTGTTGAAAATATTCGTGTACCATTTTGTCGTGAAGCCGCGCCATTGTGTGACACCACCGGCGTCGTTGAACGAGAAAATGATTAAGACAACAATCGGCGCCCACAAAAAGAAATACGACACGAGCGGATTGATGAGTAAACCGACTTTGCCGACACGCCGTATGAACAGGTCGCGTTGAATCTTGCTGTGGTTGAAGGTGGCGGGTGGATGTGTCGTTTTTTGAGTGAGTGTTTGTTGTGCCATCGGTTTAATCCTCTCGCTCACCCCAGCGTAGATAAATGAAGACACTCGCGCTGACGAGCACCATCATCACAATCGAAATTGCCGAGCCACGTGGCCAATTGCCGCCTGAGCCGCGAAATTGTCGTTGAATCAAGTTGCCGAGCATGAAGCCATCTGTACCGCCGAGTAAGTCCGGCGTGACGAACGCCCCAATCGACGGGATGAAGACGAGCAATACCCCGGCGACGACTCCCGGCAATGTCAACGGGAGGATGACGCGGCGAAAAGCGTGCCAATCATTCGCACCGAGATCGTGCGCAGCTTCGACGAGCGAGAAATTGAATTTTTCGACAGTGGCATAAATCGGCAGCACCATAAACGGCAAGAAGCCATACACCAACCCGGCGATGACGGCATATTGTGTGTTGAGCATCCGCACCGGTTCGTCGATGAGACCGAGATTGAGTAACACCGCATTGATTGGCCCCTGCTGACCGAGTATCGTGCGCATAGCATACGTGCGCACGAGAAAATTTGTCCAGAAGGGCAAAATGACGAGAAATAGACCCATCTGCTTCATGAATGGCCGCTTTTGGGTCGCGATGAAAAATGCCAACGGATACCCGATGATGAGGCAGATGACAGTCGTCGTCAACGCCGTGATGAGTGATTGCTCGATGACACGGAAGTAGACGCCGCCAAAAGCATCATCATAATTATCGAGTGTGAGCGGCACATCGCCGCCGATACCGCCACGCGATGGCGTCATGATGCTCAGCGCGAGGATGATGATGAGCGGCAGCATGAAGAAAAACACCAGCCAAAAAATGCCCGGCAAGGCCAACAGTAGACCGTGTGTTTTTTTCTTGGGACGGGTTTCAATCGTGGATACCATATCAACTATCGACTCAGGCGTAAGCCACTTTCAAAAATGTTGCCAGATGATACCACCATCGGCAACAATTCGGCAAATGCAAAGTGATATACTAAATTTCCAATATGCCCGGCCTAGCGACCGTTTGCCCGTCGATGTTCACCTCAAGCGTCGGCCAATCGACACCGTGTGCCGTCACAATCTCGAAGCCGTTATCATTGATCAGAATCGTGTCTTCAGATTTCGCGCCGACAAGCGACGGATTCCACGCGCACATTTGCCCGGCCTGTAAAACAGTCGGGTCGTCGGGTGTCGCGATGCGTTCGCGGGCGATGTAACCGCCGAGACCGCCTTGATGATGATATTGCCATTGGTCAGCGACGCCGTGCGAATCGTATGCCGCCAACAAATCATCGAAAACCTCGCCGAGTGTGCGTCCCGGTCGGCTGGCCGCCATCACCGCCGCGTCGATAGCCGTAATCGCCCGCATTTTATCATGTAACTCATCCGGTGCGGGGCCGATATGCGCGAAGCGTGTCGCCGAGACGATCAAACCGCCGCGTCGCATACAGACGACAAGCATCGCATAACGCGCAAGTTGTTTGTCAGTCGGTAGGGGATGGCGGAATTTCGAGATGCGTTCATCTGTGCCAATAAGATTGACGACGGCAACACCGCCGCGTTTCCGCACTTCGCGGTCGAGAATCGACGCGATCTCGAATTCGGTTACGCCTTCGTGGATAACACGCGCCGCTTTATCAATCGCGACTGCCGCGTCGCGCCCTAATGCACGCAGGCGATTTTGTTCGCCTTCTGTGAGCACCCAACGCAATTGCTGCATCTCAGCTTCAACATTGGCGTCCATATCGCTGATAATGCCGTCGCCTTGTGGCGTTTCTGGTTGATGCCATGCAAATTCGCGATAACGAAATCCAAAATCTTCCAAATGATCTTCAGCATGTAAGCGTGTGGCCTCAATATTGTTGGTGAAAATTGTGCGTGCGTCCGGCGTGACGAGAATGCTGTACGCCCCGCCTTCACTATCAACAGGAATCGTTGGGTCGGCCCCGGCAGTCATCCAAAACAAATTGCGAGCACGTTGCAACCAAATGCCATCAGCTTGACGCGCTTCAAGCAACGCACGAAGCTGCTCATGTTTGTGATCAATTTCTTGCAGGCGATTCATCTGCTTTTTGTCCTTCCGATTGTGCTAGGATTTTTGCTATTGGTGATAACTACTCGGCAAGTTGTCATGAATCGATCAATTTAAAGAAAAGCAATTGAACTGCAAAGATGTAGAGAACATAGAGAATATTCTCAAAGTATACTTTGCGGCTTGGCCTTTTTGCGCTTTTGCGTTGAATCTTTTTGTTTACCTACTCGCAAACATACCACCTGAGTAGTTACTATTCGTGGTTTAATTGTATGTGCAGTTACGGAATTGTGCTATGATGGGAGAGAATATTCGCCGACGGATAAGGTATCATGTATGCCCGAAAAAACGCCGGATAGCCGATCGATAGCAGTCGAAAATTTTATTAAAGCAGTCTATATGTTGCAACAAAACAATGACCGTGTTTCGACGAATGCCCTTGCAGACGCGCTCACACTCACCGCGCCTTCGGTGACGGATATGGCGCAACGTTTGCATAATGAAAATCTTGTTGAATATCGTCGCTATCATGGTGTCATTTTGACAGAAGACGGCGAACGGTTGGCCTTGCAAATTTTGCGGCGTCACCGCTTGATTGAATTATATCTCGTCGAAGAACTTGGCTACAGTTTGCATGAGGTACATCATGAAGCGGAAGACCTTGAACATGTGGTTTCCGACCGTTTTGTTGAAGCGATAGCGGCGAAACTCGGTGACCCAGTGGTTGACCCGCACGGCGACCCAATCCCGGCGACTGACGGCAGCATGACGCGACGCGAATTGTACCCACTCTCCGATTTGCCGCTCAATATACCCGCACGGGTGAGCCGTTTTCGGTCGCACGATGATGCGATGTTACAGTATATTCTAGATCGCGGTTTTCAACTCGAAACACAAGTTGAGGTGCTCTCGCGTGACCCATTTGACGGCCCGCTAACCGTCATCGTCGGCGAGACAAAATGTGTCATCGGCCACAATGTCGCGGCGACTATCCTTGTAGAGACTCTCGAATAAAATAAAACGATTCAACCGCAAAGACACTAAGGAATGCCGAGATTCAAACTCGCTGAATCTGTTCTTTAAAAAAATGTTAGAATGTTGTTACGCTTCATATCCAAAAATGAAAAAGTGCTGTATCTTTAAGATTGACAATGTGATACATGGGGAGCTATAATGCTTCCGTTATCAACAAGGGCCTATAGCTCAGCTGGGAGAGCGCTTCAATGGCATTGAAGAGGTCAAGGGTTCAAGTCCCTTTAGGTCCACAACGGCAGCCCCTCCCCTGTATGCTAAACAGGCTGAGGGGTTTTCCTTTCCCCGTAGTGGCACAACCTGAAAAACTTGAAAGGTAGCGATTGTGGCAGATAAAAAACAGAATGAACTCGATGAACTGACAGAGCGTATTCGAGACATGTTGGGAAATCTTGGACGTCTGATTACAGGAAAATCACAATCGCGGCCTGCTCGTGTCCCTGTGCCAGTACGTTCTCGGCCTGAGCGCTATCCCCGACCCAACAGCAACGCATACGAATAGATCGTCGTGGCTAACAGCTTAGGGGACGGCATGCCGTGCCCCTACTTGATTATATTCACCCTCCTTAAAGCCGAGCTTTGAGTTTGCAATGGTCGAGGCTGCGCAATTTGATCTGCAATTGCGACAAGAATTTTTCGCACTTGAGCAGCGTTGGGCGCAAGCCATTCGACAAACACAAAAAGATTCCCCGCAACGCACACAATTCTTTCGTCAGGCGTATGATGAAGTACAGCAGTTCATTGACGCTCATTATACAATTACGCCTGAGCAACGGGCTGCAAAAGCACGCCATCAATTTTTGCTGGTTCAAGCTGCATGGCAATCATCGTCATTTCATAGACAGATGCAGACACCGCGTCTTTTCGACATTGGCTGTGCGCAGGGCGATATGTTGTTGTGGGCTGCACAATCCGGCTGGGATATTTACGGTCTCGATGTGGCTTCGACGCTCATCGCTAAAGCACGCCAAAAATTTGCCCAACTATATTTGCCCGAAGACCATCTCTTTTGTGGAGAACTTGCACAATCCCCCTTCACCGATTTCGATATTATTTTTCATGCTGATGTGTTTGAACATTTGCACCCAGACTCCGTTGAGGATTTTCTAAGAGCCTGTTATCATCGGCTTAAACCCGGTGGTATCATCGTGATGATCACCCCGCACGCACTCAGCGGGCCGTGGGATAGCACTCGTTTTGTTTTGCCAACAGGCACGCCGCCACAGGGTTTGCACTTGAAAGAATATTTGCTTAGCGAACTTGACGTATTATACGAACGTGTCGGTTTTGAACTGATGATGCTCACAGGTGGCAAAAAAGGTGAGCAGATGGCCGTCAGCCGATGGAAATTCCGACGCCGTTTATGGATCGAGTTCGCTTTGAAGCAAATCCGGTATTGGCAGCCAATTCGTGTTGCACAATGGACAGAACGTTATCTGGCTGGGCCATTGGTTGCCCGCAAAGTGTAACCGAGCAAAATTCAAATATCATAACATCACATCGAACAAGAGGCAGCAGATGCAAGTTGATACGGATGTCATCATTATTGGTGCGGGGCTATCGGGATTGATGGCAGCGCGTGAGATACAGGAACGTGGTTTGAGCGTCACGGTGTTGGACAAGGGAAGCAGTGTCGGTGGCCGCTTGGCGACTCGCCGCATTGGAGACGGTTTGGCGGATTATGGCGCCCAGTTCTTCACCGTGCGCAGCGACGCATTTCGCGTCCATGTCAACCGGTGGCTAAAAATGGGTTTGATCTATGAATGGTCGCAGGGATGGAGCGACGGCAGCCTCAAACGAACATACAATGACGGACATTCGCGCTATGCTGTGCATGGTGGGATGCACGCGCTTGCCGAATACATCGCCCAAGATGTGCAACCTATTCGCGTCAATCGCCAAGTCACATTAATCAAAAATGAAGCTGACGGTTGGCGTATTCGCGATAATACGGATGAGACTTTTGCCGCTCATGGCGTCATCATGACGCCGCCCGTGCCGCAATCGCTTCAATTGTTGGAACAATCACTTGTGAAACTCGCTGATGCAGATTGGAACACACTCTCCGAAATTCATTATGGGCCGTGTCTGTGTGGATTGTTTGAGGTTGATGGCGAGACAACATTGCCGGAGCCGGGCGCGTTACAACAACCGGATGCTGCGATTTCATGGATTGCGGACAATCAACGCAAAGGGATTTCGCCCGATGTTTGCCTTATCACGGTGCATGGTGGCGTCAGCTTCAGCCGACAACACTGGGAATTGTCGGATGACGAAGTGCTGGATTTGTTGCAAACCGCGTTGACCGAACACCTCGCGGATGACGCACAAATTGTTCAACGACAACTCAAGCGTTGGCGTTATTCCGTTCCATTGACGACACATCATGAATTGTATCTGAAAGCTGTTGAATTGCCGCCATTGATTTTCGCGGGCGATGCTTTTGGTGGACGCGGACGAGTCGAAGGTGCGGTGCTCAGTGGTCTCGCTGCTGGACGTGCAATGGCTGACGCTCTGAGCCGATGAAAGCGAAAAACGCATCTGTGCGCCTCTGTGTTCAATTTCTTTTCCTTATTGGTATTGGTCGTTTCATAGCAACATGTTGAGTCGTTATATAAACTTTTCAAAATAGTTAAGATCAAAATTTGGAAATGTGTTAGTGGACATTGCTTGTGAACCCAGAATTTCATTCAACACCACCTGTAACCGAAAGCGATACACAGCCGACCGCTCCGCTCAACGATGCGCCTTTACTTTCACCATATCCGCCGTCATCCAGCCGGTTCAATTGGCGCGTTTTGCTGCCGTTATCATTTGCGGTCGGCATCGGCGTGATACTGATGATGACGGTTATCGGCACGGTCATCGTCATGTTTTCTCGCGAGACTTCTGTGACGGTCATTATCGATGGCGAGCGACAGAAAATCTCGACCGATGCCGACACCATCGCCGACTTAATGGACGAAATGAATCTCGTTGTCGGGCGTGGTGATTTCGTCTCGCCGCCGCCAGAGACGAAAATCGAAGCCAACCTCACGGTGCGGATTGACGGGGCGCGTCGCGTTTTGTTGACGATTGATGGTGACACACAAACCTTGTTGACAACTGCTACGAGCCCGTGGGACATTCTCGAAGAAACTGAACTTGAAGTCAACGAGAATGATCTATTGATGATTGACGGCACCGAGACAACAATCGCAAATTTGTTGACGTGGCCGGTGCCGGCTAATCACATCACGATCAAACATGCGGTTGAATTGCATATCGAAGATGGTGACACCACACGTACAGTGTATACGACTCAAGATACCGTTGGTGATGCGTTGTTCGACGCGGGTTTGCAATTGTATCTCGCCGATGATGTCTCGGTGGATTTGAACGCGCCAGTAGTAGATGGGATGACGATTTCAATTGACCGTTCGACACCGACTTCGCTTATTGTCGATGGTGAGATTATCGAGACGCGCAGCGATGGCCCGAAAGTGATCGATGCGCTGACCGACGCGGGCGTTGTCCTCAATGGTCTTGATTATACGATTCCGTTTGAAGATACGCCGCTGCAACCGGGAATGCGCATTCGCGTCATCCGTGTGCGTGAAGAGGTGATTACAGAGCAGGAAGCACTTCCATTCGAGACTGTCTTTGAGGGGGATGCCTCGTTGGAACTCGATCAGCGTCGCTTGCGTCAAGAAGGGCAAAACGGTATCCGACAAACGTATGTCCGTATCCGTTATGAAAATGACGCCGAAATCAGCAGGCATGTCGAAGAGTCGGTCATCGTGCAAGAACCGGTCAATCGTATCGTGGCTTACGGGACGAATATCGTCTTGCGCACCATCGACACGCCCGAAGGCCCGCGTCAATATTGGCGACACATCCGCATGTACGCCACAAGTTATCATCCGGCAGCTTTGGGCGGCGACAATGTGACGGCAACAGGCGAATTGCTGCGTCATGGCATCGTTGCCGTCGTGCCCGGCGTGATTCCGTTTTACACGAATGTCTATGTGCCCAACTATGGCATCGGTATGGTGGCAGACAGTGGTGGCGGTCTGCCCAATTCGCGTTTGTGGATTGATCTCGGTTATGAAGATCACGATTATGTCCACTGGTCAGAATTCGTCGATGTCTATCTGCTGACTCCCGTGCCGGATAATATCCGTTATATTTTGCCGGAGTAGGACATGGACATATCGTACCCTACATGAACCCTTAAGAGCGAACGAAATTCTTCATTGCATATTTGCATAAGTCTTGTAGTTGAATCTGTTCGTGTTTATTTTGCAAACTGACTGTGCTGCCTTAAACAAAACGCGCGTTGGCTTAAGGTAGACCAGATGCCCGGCTGTGCGATTGTAGCCTCTGTGGTATCATAAAAATCTGGTAATCGTGCAATCGGATGAATTCAATTATGACCGAAGCATTGCTGGCTGCCGAACGTCGTCGTCGCAACATACGCATCGTGTTGTTCGGTGTTATTCTAGTGACACTGCCGCTTTATTGTCTCGGATTTGTGTTGTGGGCAACCGGGCCACAAAATAGAGATGACGCCATAACCCCTACGGCGACGGCCACGCTGACTCCCATTGGGCAAGATATTTCGCAAACACCGACAGTCACGCCAATTCCGGTTCTGGCGACGGCGACTCCAATCAGCCCAATCTTGCCGACGCCGGGTCAATTCAATCCACCACCGCCGGTTGTGATACCGCCGACGGTCTTTATCCCGCCGACCGCGACCGCCGTCACGATTCCGACGTCGACACCTGCGCCAACGTTGACGCCAATTCCGACCAATACGTCAC
>RFIA01000238.1 GCA_003695675.1 Chloroflexota bacterium | reverse complement strand
GGCATGACGCTTTCGCCGGAGGTGTGGCTCGCAGCAGAGGTGGGCATCGCGTATGCGTCCGCCTGCATCGTCACCAACATGGCGACCGGGCGTTGGCATCTCGACTCGCGTCGCGACTTCGGGCCGGGCGTCGGTGTCAAAGGCTTGCGACTTGCGTTGTCGGCTGTTGCCGGGTTGGCTCAAACATAAAAATGTGGATAATAAAGAGAAGAAAAACGTCTCGCTATCGTCACTTCCAGAACAGCTTTCTTTGTTTGAACTATGAGTAGCCCACCGGAACTGCCTGATGAATTTTTGCGTCTGCTTGAGCAAGTGCAGGGCGAGCGCGCCCGCATTGTTATCGAGCATATCCTCGAACACGGTTTCATCTGAGCAAGTCAATGCCAGAGTACGTAAAATCTATTCTTGAGAAGCATATTTTGAGTGATGACGACGAAGAGGATTAGCTATGAAGTCCGTTTTACTGATACGAACATAACTTTATAAACATGAACATACTGTTCTCTATTACATCATAATCACAACAACGTCAACGCCACACCAATCATCGCGCTGAGCAAACCGACAAGCCAAAAGCGCTGCACGATTTGTGTCTCGCTCCACCCGCTGAGTTCAAAGTGATGATGCAACGGCGCTTGCCGAAACAGACGCTGTCCTTTCGTCCACTTGAAGTAGCCGACTTGCAAAATCACGCTGACGGTTTCAGCGACCGGGATGACCGCGATGATCGGCAGTAGCAACCACTGCCCAGTCATGACGGCGACAGTGCCGAGTGTCGCGCCTAATGCCAGCGAACCGGTGTCCCCCATGAAAAGCTGCGCCGGGTGTGCATTGAACCACAGAAAAGCAAAACACGCCCCCACGAGAATAAAGCACAATTGCGTCAAAAAGATTTGCCCCTGTAAGAATGCAATCACGCCATAAGCGGCAAATGCACTCGCTGTGATGATCCCGGCCAGCCCGTCGAGGCCGTCGGTCAGATTGATGGCGTTCGATGTGCCGACGATGTAAAAGACCGTGATCGGGATGAAGATGAACGCCGGTATCGGAAACGAAACCGGAATCAACGGAATGATGAGTTGATTGGCAAATGAGAAACCGCCCTCAAATTGCGAGATGACGACAGCGGCCATCGTCGCCAAAATAATTTGCGCCGCGAATTTGACACGACCGGGGATGCCCTCGCCATGTGGCCCGCGCGACAATTGTATCCCTTCCCAATCATCATACAGGCCGAGAAGCGCAAAGCCAACCAAGACAAAGAGCGGTAGCAGAATACTCGCGCCCGTCACCGTGCGGATGAGATTGACGACATTCAAACCAAGCGCAATCACCACGACCGGCACGACAATCATGATGCCGCCCATCGTCGGCGTGCCGACTTTTTTCTGTTGCTGTTCGCTCAACTCGACGCGAATTTGTTTGCCGATGCGATAACGATGCAAGACTTCGACGAATGGCCCACCCCAGATGACGCCCAGCAAAAATGCCAACGCCCCCACTGTGAGCGCGAACGGTAATCCACCTGCCATGAATGTCACTTCCCCAACGAACAATTTTCGGCTAGACAGCGGATAGCGTGTATGCCGTCCTTACGTCTATTCGTTGTGTAGGGACGCGATATATCGCGTCCGCCGAACTGATCCCAAACTTCGCGTATCTCCCTCAACGCCTGCTCAAGATTTTCGCAACTACCGCTCTACCTCAGTGACCGCGCCGCCCTGCGCTGCCAGCGCATGACGAACGTCGTCCGGCGGGATTTCGAGCAAAATCACGAGACGCTCGGCAAAGCGGCGGAACACAGGCGCCGCCACTTGACTCGCCCACCGGCCATTCGGTCGGTCGAGCTTGATGAGCACGGCGACCTGCGGGTCGTCCGCCGGTAAGAAACCGACGAAGGTCATAATCCACGCATTGTTTTCGTAACCAATCGGCGTCGGGATTTCCGCCGTGCCGGTCTTGCCTGCAATCGAATAACCCGGCAGCGCCGCCAAGTTGCCCTGCCCATTGTTGACAACCGCTACCATCATATCGGAGACGATACGCGCTGTCTCTGCCGAAATCGGTCGACCAAGCGGAAACGGCTGAGTCGTGATGACATTGTCGCCATCGATGATTTGGTAGACCATGCGCGGTTGCATCATCAAGCCGCCATTAGCAATCGACGAGATGGCCGTCAACAGTTGCAACGGTGTGACGGCGATACCCTGCCCAAAGGCATTCGTCGCCAATTGACTTTCGCTCCATTCCGGGTCACCGGGCACGAACATCGTCCCCGCTTGTTCGCCTTCAAGATCAATACCCGTCGCCTGACCAATGCCAAAATCAGAGAGCGCCTGATAAAAGCGTGTCGGCCCCATCGTCGTGCTAATCGTCGCCGCGCCGACATTCAACGATTGCGTCAGCACCGTTGTTGTATCCACCAAACCATGCGCCGCGCGATCCGAATTGGTAATGACGATGCCGCCAACATTGAGCCGTCCTTGATCGTTATATGACCATTGCGGCGTGATGACGCCTTGATTGAGCGCCCCGGCGACCGTCAACACTTTCATGACCGAGCCGGGTTCGTACTGCTCACTGATGGCTGGGTTGCGTAATAAGTCGGGATTATTCGTGTCGGGATTATTGGGGTCGAACGGCGGATAACTCGCCATCGCCAAAATATCGCCATTGCGCGGATCCATCACGATAATCGAACCGCCGGAGGCCGCTGTCTCGGTGACTGAACGCAGCAGTTCGCTTTCGGCCAAAAATTGTATATCGCGGTCGATTGTCAAGACGACATCGCGGCCATCGCTGAGCGGCACATCAATTTCGGAAAATTCAAATGGAATATTGCTGACGACTTCATCGCGGATTTGACCACTGAGTTGATCTTGATAATACCCTTCGACGCCGTTATAGCCTTGCAAGTCGCCGCCGACGAAACCGATGATATGCGAAGCCAATGTCCCTTGTGGATAACCGCGTCGTGGAATACGTTGAATCGTGATGCCAGGGATGTCGAGGGCTTCAATCGCCTGCCCGACTTCAGCATTGACTCGCGGCGCGAGAATCTCCCACTGCACATCGCTGTTGACGATGTTGAAAATCTCCAGCTCGTCACCGCCGAGAATCGCCGCAAGATCACGCGCAACTTCATCGGGATTTGAAATCAAATTCGGGCTGACACCAATCTGAAAGTCGAGCGCATTGACTGCCAACGGTTGCCCATCGCGGTCGAAGATACGTCCGCGTGCCGACGCAATTTGCAGATGCGTTTGATTGGTTGCGTCGCGCAGAGAATTGAATTCGGCGGCGACTTCGGGCGGCAATTCTTGAAACAGAATCAACCGATAAACCAACAAGATGCTGACGACGACCAACGCCGTTATCACAATCGGCAGTCGGTTGCGCATCACCTCCTGTGGGTCAGGAAAATTGGGTTGTTCCATTGTGCTCAAGGCGTATCCTCCCGATTCGTAAAGGCTTCAAATTGTGACTTGAAAGCATCGACCTGCCTGTCCAACCAATCGGCGAGTGACTCGTCATATTCGGGCAATGGCGCATCTTCCATTTCGATGGGCGCGGCAGTCTGTTCCTGATTCGGATTGTAACCGTCAACGACGAGATACTCAATCACATCCGCCGATGCTTGTTGAAAACCGAGTTCCTGTGCCCGTGCCAACAAACGCGGCACACTTTGCAATGCGGCGATTTCGGCGCGCAGTTGTTCGTTGGCAAAGGCGAGTCGGTCACGCTCGACAATCAGTTCTTCGAGCTGCCGACCGGTTGTCGAAGCCGCCGTCGATTGCGCCAAAAATAACGCGCCAATCATAATCGAAATCGCGAGACCGAGCACGGCCAACGTCACCGCTTGGCGTTGACTGCGCCACGGGCTGCGGCGCAATGTGTGCTGCCATAATTCGTGCGACATTCTCATCGGCGGCCTCCGCGCAATTGCAATCTGGATTTTCTTTGCCTGCTCTGCGACTTTGCGGTTAAATAATCTTTGATCTTCAAGACAATTTCTCCACAATGCGTAATTTGGCGCTGCGGCTGCGCGGATTACGGTCGATTTCATCCGCGTCGGCCACAATCGGTTTGCGCGTCACAAGACGAACACTCGCGTGATGGTCACACACACAGACCGGCGCTTCGGGCGGGCAAACACAATCCATCGCGTGATGTTTGAAGATTTGCTTGACGATGCGGTCTTCGAGGCTGTGAAAGCTGACGACGGCTAACTTCCCACCCGGCCTGAGCAAATCAATCGCCGTTGGCAAAACCGACTCAACTGCGTCAAGTTCGTCATTGACAGCGATACGCAATGCTTGAAAGACTCGTGTTGCCGGGTGAATCTTATCACGTTTATGGCGCGGCACAAGGCGTTCGATGACAGCAGCAAGCTGCCGCGTCGTCGTATAAGGACGGCCTTCGACGATGTGGCGGGCGATGCGGCGGCTGTTGCGTTCTTCACCATATTTGTAGAACAAGTCGGCGAGTTCATCTGCTGGATAGGTGTTGACAATCTCTGCGGCTGTGCGTTGATTGCTTTGTGGATTGAAACGCATATCAAGCGAGCCGTCGTGCATGAAAGCGAAACCGCGTTCGGGGGTATTGACCTGCATCGACGACATGCCGAGATCGAGCAAAATACCATCGACGCTGCCCCAACCGAGACGCGCTGCTTCATCGCGCATATTGACGTAGCTGTTGTGCGCGATGTGTACCCGGCCACCATACGGCGCGAGTGTCGTCCGGGCAAGCTCTAACGCTGCCGGGTCACAATCGATGCCGAGCACTTCATCAACACCGGCGCCTAGCAGCGCTTTTGTGTGCCCACCCGCGCCGAGTGTGCCATCAATCACGCGCTTAGCGGGCGCAAGATATTCCAACATTGGATCAACTAAAACCGGGATGTGTTGCATATTACTCCTGAGTCTCACTCACGGCGATTATACCATGATAACTCGCATCGTGTGTCGAAATTCTCCACTTTTGAGCACACATCCAAAAGCATCATCTCATGCGTATGTATAGATACGATTGAAATCTCGGCATTGATATTAGAGGCGGAAATTTCAATCGGGTGAGTAATTTCTCTCCAAATCCCCTATTCCCTGCGTCCCGGTGTAGACATGGCCGGGACGCACCTTTTCATGGCGAAACGCATTCGGTGGCAATATGGTATGCACAATGTTGCCTAACATATTTTACACTCATACTCATTATTCATGCGCATAACATAATTGAATCGAAGGATTAAATTGGTGAACGATTTACAATTTGATGTCGATCAGATCATTACGTTTCTCGTCGGCCTGCTCGAAACGCCGAGTCCATTGGGCTATACAGTCGAAGCCGTCACCTATACCCAACAGGCATTCGCGGCGCTCAACATCCCTAATATCACGATGGAAGTCACACCGAAGGGCGCGTTGTTGTTACATTGGCCGGGTCGGGCAGATGATGCGCCGCGTGGTGTCACCGCACATCTCGACACACTCGGTTTGATGGTCAAAGAAATCAAAAACGATGGCCGGCTCAAGCTGACGAATCTCGGCGGCGTGACATGGCCAGCTATCGAGATGGAAGGCGTCACTGTGCGCACACACGATGACCGACGTTATCGCGGGACGGTTTTGTTCAGCAATCCGAGTACACACGTCAATCGCGAGACTCACACCGGCAAGCGCGATGCCAAATCGATGGAAGTGCGTCTCGACATCATCACGCACAGCGCCGACGAGACCCGCGCAGCCGGTATCGATGTCGGCGATTTCGTCATCCTCGACCCGCGTGTCGAAGTTACCGAGAGCGGCTTCATCCGGTCGCGCTTTCTCGATGACAAAGCCGGGGTCGCCGTTATCTACGGCGCGATGCAAGCGATGCACAACGCGGGTCTGCAACCGGCACAAGATACGTGGTTTTTAATCGCAAATTATGAAGAAGTCGGGCATGGCGGGTCAGCCGGCTTTCCCGATAGCTTGGCCGAAGTGTTGGCAGTGGATATGGGTGCGGTCGGCGAGGGACAAGCGTCGGACGAATTTTCCGTCAGTATCTGTGTCAAAGATGCGAGCGGCCCCTATCACTTCGAGATGAATAACAAACTGCGTCGCTTGGCGGCTGAACATGACATCCCAGCGAAAGTCGATATTTATCCGTATTACTCGTCGGATGGGTCGGCGTATTGGCGGGCGGGTGGCACAGGCCGCGTCGGACTCGTCGGGCCGGGTGTCGATGCGTCCCATGCGTATGAGCGCACGCATCGCGACAGCCTACATCACAGCGCTCATCTGATTGCGCGTTATCTGCTGGATTGAGTAAAATGTGTTGAACCGCAAAGGTCGCAAAGAACGCAAAGAAATCAGTGACCACACCCGAAGACGCCCGTATCAGTCATTTGTATGACCGCATCGCTCGTGAGCAATTCGCCCATGCGATTGATGAGCGCGTCTTCCGGCTGACGGAAGATTCAGTCTATCGTCGTCGTGCCATTGAAGCGCTGCAACTGACGCCCGGTGCGCATGTCCTCGACGCCGCCTGCGGCACGGGGCTTAATTTCAAATTGCTGCGTCAAGCCATCGGTGAAGACGGACACATCACCGGCGTCGATATTTCGCCGGGTTCGTTGCAAATCGCCCATCGCCGCATTGAAAAGAACAATTGGCGCAATATCAATCTAATCCAATACAACCTCGCCGAGTATAAGGCTGAAACATCATTCGACGGCGTGCTGTGTACTTTCGCCATCAGCATCATCCCTGATTATGAGGCTGCGCTGCGCAGGATGTTCGCGTTGCTCAAACCGGGCGGCAGCCTCGTCATCCTCGGTATGCAACCGGCATCACAATGGCCGTACCGCCTCATCAATCCGATATGGCGTTGGATGAACCGCACCGCCGGCGCCGACATCACCCGCGACATCCCGACGGCAGCGCGGTCGATCTGTGATATGATAGACATCAGCGAACATTACGGCACGCTGTATTTTTGCTTAATCATGAAAAAATAAATTGCCTCATATATCCCCTAAACACTCGTTCCCCGCTTTTGATCATGTTCTCAACCCAATTTTAAATCCATTTCCAACAAAGGTTAGCAATTTGTGAATTTTGCGGTATCATTAATAATTATCGTCTTGTTCTTACAAGGATAATGC
>RFIA01000237.1 GCA_003695675.1 Chloroflexota bacterium | reverse complement strand
GTCTATGACGCGCTGGGCGACAAGCAACAGGCGCTCGCCTATTATCAGCAGGCGCTGCCCCTCTTCCGCGCCGTCGGCGACCGCTCCGGCGAAGCCACGACGCTCAATAATATCGGCTTAGTCTATTCCGATCTCGGCGACAAACAACAGGCGCTCGCCTATTATCAGCAGGCGCTGCCCCTCTTCCGCGCCGTCGGCGACCGCTCCGGCGAAGCGATAGCGCTCAATAATATCGGCGCAGTCTATCGTTCGACAGGCGACAATCAACAGGCGCTCGACTTTTTTCAACAGGCGCTGCCGATCTTGCGTGCCGTTGGCAATCGCAGTGTTGAAGCGGCGACGCTCAATAATATCGGCGGCGTCTATTCCGATCTCGGCGACAAACAACAGGCGCTGGCCTATTATCAGCAGGCGCTGCCCCTCAGACGCGCCGTCGGCGACCGCTCCGGCGAAGCCACGACGCTGAATAATATCGGCCGCGTCTATGACGATCTCGGCGACAAACCACAGGCGCTGGCCTATTATCAGCAGGCGCTGTCCCTCTTCCGCGCCGTCGGCGACCGCTCCGGCGAAGCGACGACCCTCAATAATATCGGCCGCGTCTATTCCGATCTCGGCGACAAGCAACGGGCGCTCGACTTTTATCAGCAGGCGCTGCCCCTCAGACGCGCCGTCGGCGACCGCTCTGGCGAAGCGGCGCCCCTCAATAATATCGGCCGCGTCTATTCCGCGCTGGGGAAGCAACAACAGGCGCTCGCCTATTATCAGCAGGCGCTGCCCCTCTTCCGCGCCGTCGGTGACCGCTCCGGCGAAGCCACGACGCTCAATAATATCGGCGGCGTCTATGCCGCGCTCGGCGACAAACAACAGGCGCTGGACTATTATCAGCAGGCGCTGCCCCTCAGACGCGCCGTCGGTGACCGCTCCGGCGAAGCGGCGACGCTCAATAATATCGGCGGGGTCTATGACGCGCTGGGGAAGCAACAAAAGGCGCTGGACTATTATCAGCAGGCGCTGCCGATATTATGTGCTGTTGGCAATCGCAGTGTTGAAGCGACGACGCTCAATAATATCGGCACGGTCTATGCCGCGCTCGGCGACAAACAACAGGCGCTGGACTATTATCAGCAGGCGCTGCCGATCTTGCGTGACGTCGGCAATCGTAATGTGGAGGCTGTCACCTGTTACAATATCCATTGGATTTACAAAGAACAGGGCGACCTCGACACGGCGATTGAATATCTCGAACGCTGTGTTGAATTAGAAAAACAAACGCAACATCCCGAATATGAAAATGACCGAGCGACACTCGAAGCGCTCAAACGTCAACGCGATGGGGGGTAAGCCCTCACCCTAAATCCCTCTCCCTCTCCGCAGGCGGGGAGACCTCACCCCCCGGCCCCCTCTCCGCTTGCGGAGAGGGGGAGAAAAAGGCGCGACGGTCGCCGTACAAGTAGGGACGGCCTACTGGCCGTCCGTCCCCGCCGTCCGTCCCCGCCGGACACGCAGTAGCGTGTCCCTACCGACCATCAACGCGGCGGGGGGTAATCGTTATGGCGCGTCACCCGTTGGGGCAGAGCGTCACCCGTTGGGGCAGAGCGTCACCCGTTGGGGCAGAGCGTCACCCGTTGGGGCAGAGCGTGCTCTGCCCTATTCCGATCAGACGCGCTTCACCGACGCGATGGATCGCGCTCCGACAGATCACGCTTTCTAACCTCACCCCCCGGCACCCTCTCCGCACGCGGGGAGACCTCACCCCCCGGCCCCCTCTCCGCACGCGGAGAGGGGGAGTCCGCCCCCGCCGGCGGCGCTCTGCCCTCACAACATCGTGAGCGTATAAACCGGCGTGTTCGGCGTGAAGACATCGTCGTAGGCGATCCCGGCGTGATAATCGGCCCAGCGCATCGACACCCACCCGTCGAAGCGTCGCCATCGCAACGGATGCCCGTACATGGCATACAAATCGCTCACGGTGAGGGCATCGGGATAGAAGACGATGCTCGTTACGCGCCATTTGTATTCGAGGCCATCGCGGGCAATCGAGACTTGAATCTGGATTTTCCCATCGTACTGCCAATCGGTCAGCGTGCAGATACCGTTGTTGTTGAGTTCAAAATCGTACACCCACTCGCACGGGAGATCGTCGAGATGGTGTATCGTGTCGCCCGGTTCAAAGTCGAACAACTGCCGGTGAATATCCGGCTGCAATGTAGACGGCAGCAAGGCGATCAAGCGTGTGGCGAGAATGAGCGCGAAGAGCATCAAGACTGTGGCTGCTACAAGTGTTTTGGGGGATGTCCGGCGTGGTAAGCGAGCGGCATTGCTCGTGGCAGGGCGCGGCGCGGGCGCAGCGCGGCTTTCTTGGATAAGCGATATGTTGTTGACGGCCATTTTTGTTCCCTAATTCGTCGCGTTTTAGTCGGATCGAAAACAAATTTTGACCATGAATCGCGACGCCATGCGTAGGCGGGAACGGCTGCCGAATAATCTTTGGCCGTGCGTCGTAAATTGTAAAAGCGAACCTTACGCAAGGGTTCGTGTAGGTAGGGGCACGGATACCGTGCCTCTACGAATCGTTGTGGTCTTTGCCACGTTGCGTTGAACTTTTGTTTTTCCCTACATCACCAGTATAACAATAAACATCTTCATTTTAATGAGAAAAAAATCAATTTTTTGTTAATTTTTGTTAGCGGGAATTACACAAGTCATCTGTTTGCGAATGAAAAAGCAAATGATTTAACACAGAACCGCGCCGCAAAAATGTTGCGAAAAAGTTTACCTTTTTGTCAACACAGGGCGTGCATTTTGTGGTAGGCTGTGTGCAGGACGGAGTGCCGCTAAATGCAGATTACTAGGATTTGTGCCGTTGAAGACCATAATATAGCATTGTTCATGCGTGACACATACGCGCGTCACGCATCCCTTTTTGTGGCAGAAAAATGCAATTTGCCAATGCCGCAATTGCCGCAATTGCCGCAACGACAGCATTTTCAGCTATCAGAGTGAGAATGTTTTTGTAAGATAAATCACTAATATACAATTTGCCAGTCACTCAGTGGTCGGGTTTTTAGATGCAGACCACTTGACAACCTAACACCTGACCACCACACCCATCACTTTTGCGGCAGCACACCCCCACCCCCACGCTGCCGCAAAAATGAACATTCGCGAACGGAGACTAAGTTGTGTTGACATTTCATTGATTGATGAGGAGCAGATGGCGCCAAAGTAGAGCAATCGTGCTGTTGGGGGAGTTGGGGCATTACGTGTAGTTGAGGGAGTTGGGGCATTGCGTGCAATGCCCCGAAGGGTTTAGCTCGCTAAACCCCAACATCCTCGAATGTGAGTTCGGTCGTGACCTTCACGCAGTCCCAAATCGTGCGGGCGACGGGACAAAATTTCGCGTGGAAGTCATGGACACGCTCGGCAGTCTCGCGGTGTTCGAGGGCGCATTTGAGCGTGTAGGTGACGTGGATGCTCTTGATGACGAGCACATTCTCGTCCTTGCCGATGATGCCGGTCGTCTCGGCACGTAGAAACCCTTCGCCTGCGGGAATGTCACGCGCTTCCAGCGCGCCACCAAAGGTGCCCGTCAGTCACCCGCCGGTGGAAGCGACGACGTAATCCAATGTCGCGGCGTGGGCTTCGGTTTGGCTCATATCGGTGCCGTAATGCTCGGCGATGCCAGAATGCACGCTGAAGTAAACCGGCTCGTCTTCTTGCGGGACGTAAGCCCGGCGCAACGGCCCTTTGATGCGCTCGATACGCACATGTGAGGTATAAACAGCTTCATCAGCCATAACAATAGACCTTTCTTAAAAACATAAAAAACCACAAAGACGCAAAGGGCGCAAAGATTCTCTCGACACGTTGTGTCTCAGCGGTTCAAAATCGAATTATCAATTTGCGCCCTCGTTATCGAAGAAATCCGTCAGTTGAGAAATCATATCCGGTGTCAGGCGGTCGGTCGGCAGTTGGTCGGGATCATTATTTTTGAGCGCGTTCTCCAATTGATTCGAGATGTCGTCGGGCAGCAGGCCGTCCGGCAGATTGAGGCGTCCGTTTTTGCTGATATGCTTGATGATTTGCTCAAGCAACCCTTGTGACAACGCGCCGGTCACAAAACGCGAGACATCGACATGACGCAACAAATCGCCGACATCGCCGCTGCGCGCGGCGCGATTCACCGTATCCGAAATATCGCGATTGCCGATGGCGCGTTCAACTTCGTCATCGACACCGAGTGTTTCTGCTGCTTTTTCGACCGCCTCACCAATTGCCGTGTTGCGGACAGTTCTCCCAATTGATCGTTTACCGAGCAGTCCCAAGATTCGTCGCAGCATGGATAGCTCTCCCTATTCACATCAGATGGCATAACGATACCCACAATTGCGGAATCTAACAAGCGATTGCGGTATAATAAAGACAATCGGCTCCAAAAGACGGAGGTTAAAATAGTCTCGGAGAACAAAGCATTATGTCATCCACAACTGATATTGAATCGATAGAACCTGAAACCCTAGCGGCTGAAAACGAAGACCCATCGGCGAAACCGCTCCCGATTCCCAATCCGGGCTACATACAAGTCGGTGTGTGGATTGTGGCGGGGATTATCTTCGGCGGCATCACCTATTTGAGCGAGCCGATTGAGGTCAGCATCCTCGTCGGCATCATCTCAGGACTCATCAGCGGCAGTGTTGTCCGCGCCGCCGCAGAGAGCATCAACAAATTCAGCCAAGAGTAATAATCAAAGCCGCATCGTGAGCGAAACCGTCGCGGCAGGTAAACGCGGTGTTGTCGCCCGAATGGTAACTATTCCCGCTTCATGGCGTGCTTTGAGATACAACGCCGCTTGCCCGCCCATCAACGCGAAGGGATTCTCGCCGATGAGGTCTGCCGGGCCATCAATCTCGAATGTCACAACCTGATTGGTATACGGCAAGCGGTTGCCATATTTATCGACAATCTTGAAGACGAGGCGCGTCATGTCTGCGCCGTCGGCGAAGAGTTCGTTATCGTCGGCTTCGAGTGTCAGCGCGTGTGGCAAACCCTCGGCGTCGATGCTCTGCTGCGCGACGGCTTCACCATTGAGATAACCGACGATGTGCAAGTCGCCGAAGTCTTCACCCCAACGCATCCCAAGACCGCGAATTTGAAAGGGCGGATGGGGCAAATGCGGATAGGTTTCGCGGTTGGGTTGAAAGCGTCCGAGCAGGGTCTCGCCAATGGTGACTTCGATTTCGTCACAATTGCTGAAGATGACGAGCGGGTCATTGCCGCCGCCACTGCGGTCGCCCATCGACCACACCGTCGCCGCTTGCAGGACGACTCGTTGCTCCGGCGGCGTCTGACTCGCGTAGAAATACGCGGCGTACTTCGGGATGCGGAAAATGTCGGACACGCCATGATAGCAGATGCGGTCGCCGGAGCCGAATTCCTTGTGCGTGTTGTAATCAAAGGCACACCATCCGATGGCGCCGACAACATTGTCCATACCGAGCTGCTTGTCTTGAATATGCGCATGACGCAGCGCGTGTTCAATCAGGCGTTCTTCTTGATCCCACGATTTTGTTGGGAACATGTGGCCGTTGAATTCCGTGACGAGATGCGGCGTGTGAATCGGTTCGACGATGGTGTTCGAGAAGTCGTTGAATGTAAATACATCTTCGAGCATCCGGCTCTCTTGGAAATAACGGACGCCGCCGGTCTGTCGGGTCGGGTCGAGTTCGTGGGCGAGGGTGTTCATCTCTTCATAGAATCCGTCGTCATCAAGCGACTCGTTGATGCGCACACCCCACAACACAATTGACGGACGATTGCGGTCGCGCTTGATCATCGCGACCAAATCACGCGCAGCGAGCGCTTGCCAAGCGGCATCGCCGATGTGTTGCCAACCGGGAATCTCCTCGAAGACGAGCAAGCCGATTTCATCACAACGGTCGAGGAAATGGCGTGACTGTGGATAATGCGATGTGCGCACGATATTGCAACCGAGTTCGTATTTGATGATGTCGGCATCGCGACGTTGCAGACGCGCCGGCGCCGCCGCGCCGATATACGGATACGTCTGATGGCGATTGAGGCCGATGAGGGGTGTCTTCTCGCCGTTGAGATAGAAGCCGTCTTTCCGAAACTCGGCCTCTCGAATCCCAAACACGCCACATTGAGACTCAATGATCGATTGAGAATCGCTCGCGTCGTGTCTAAGTTCGACTTCCCATTGGTATAAAACCGGCGCGTCAAGCGTCCAAAGA
Source organism: Chloroflexota bacterium (assembly GCA_003695675.1). Taxonomy (GTDB): domain Bacteria; phylum Chloroflexota; class Anaerolineae; order Aggregatilineales; family Phototrophicaceae. Next base: position 7,662 of record RFIA01000237.1, on the reverse strand, counting down.
ATGGGATCGCTGACACTCATTTCTATTCTGTGATTTACCCGACTTTTGGGAGGAATCGTGAGATCAGTCCAATCTGAGTGATAATCCACAAGCGATGTATCCGTATCAACAAAACGCGATGAAAACGAGCATGTTCTTGTTTGACTATCGTCATTGGCAAATTGAACATCAAACACGACAATCGGCGACTCGGCCAAAACATTTTTTGTGGCGATGAATATGTCGGTCGTATGCACCGGTTCGACATACCGCAACTGCACCTCGCGATACAGACCGCCGAATGTCAGGTAATCGACGACATAACCGTAAGGCGGAATATCTTTGCGTTCACTTGAGTCGAGGTGAACCGTCAATAGATTCTCGCCATCTTCGCGCATGTAAGCCGTGATGTCATAGGAAAACGGGACGAATCCGCCGCGATGTTCTTCAAACGTATGGCCGTTAATCGTGACCGTCGCGGCGATCATCGCGCCTTCAAAGTCGATGTATAAATGCCGACCGTTGAGCGGCTCCGGTAGTTTGAAATATTTACGATACGTCGAGACGAACTCGTACTCGCGATTGTCGAAATTGTGATGTGGGAAGATTTTGTTCGTATGGGGCAGCGTGACCGGTTCAAAATTTTCGCGCCCGGCGTCGTCTGGTACGTCTTCCGGACAATAGAGCCATCCATCATTGAAGGGCAGTACAGTTCGCATCGTGGTCATCCTTGTGTAAAAATTTTGCCCGTCAGCGAAATCAATTCTTGACAAGCGGCACATTTGTCTATATTCTATAGTTAAACGCTTAACGTGCCAATATCAGACCTTAGATTTTTTTTTGCGAAAACAGTTAAACGCTTAACGGCGGATAGGTAAAAATTTTACAGATGGCCACTTTACATGATGTTGCCAAACGTGCCGGGGTTTCAACGGCGACTGTCTCCAAGGTGCTTTCCAATACACCCTACTTCACCGACACCACTCGCGATAAAGTGATGGCGGCTGTCGAAGAACTCGGCTACACGCCGAACCTCGCGGCGCGGGCGTTGTCGTCTGGCAAATCACACATCATCGCTGTCGTCTTCCCCTATGTCTTTGAAGCCATCTTTGAAGACCCGCTTGTCTTGCGCATCCTCGAAGGCATCGAATCCGAAAGCCGTGAGCGCGGTTATAATTTGTTGCTGAGCACACCGCGCCTGACAAAAGACAACGCCGACCCACACTACCAACAACTCATCGCCAGTGGTTATGTTGATGGCGTGATTGCGCTCGATAATCTGCCGTCTATCTCCGCGCTTGAACCGGCGCACAAACGCAAAATCCCGGCGGTTGCGATTGGGTATCACGAAACCGATTATTGTGTTCGCAGCGATGATTTTTCTGGTGGGCAGCAACTCTTGCAACATCTCGTCGCGTTCGGTCATCGTGATATTGGAATCATCGCCGTCCCAGAAGAGACGCACTTCTCGATTACCCATCGTTTGCGCGGTGTCCGTGCGGCAGCCGACGAAGCCGGAATCGATTATGACGCCATGCCACGTGCTGACGGCGATTTCGGTATTGCCAGTGGCGACAAGGCCACGAAAACATTATTGACCGAACATCCAGAGTTGACCGCCCTGTTGTGTTTGAATGACCGGATGGCGATGGGCGCGATTCAACAAATACGCAATATGGGGCTTGACGTGCCGAGCGATATATCTGTTGTCGGTTACGATGACATTCCCGCAGCCGCGATTGTCGCGCCACCATTGACGACGATTAATCAACAAGCGCCGGAACTCGGTCGTGCAGCAGCCAAGATGTTGTTTGACATACTCGACGGGCACAAACCAGAACGAGTCGAAATGCCGACGCATCTCATCGTTCGCGAGTCGGCAGCTGCGCCGAGATAACAATTTCTGTGATCGAAAGGCAGGTGTCGCATCGTATGCAATAACAAGATAGCGCATCTTCCTTCAATCAATTCATCAAAAACAAATTCAGTTCTACAGGAGTCAAGTGAGATGCTTAAAAAATTTTCCATTTTAGGTGTGATCGTTTTGGTGCTGCTCGCACTGTCGGTCTCGTTGGTCGGTGCGCAAGATGAGATTACCCTGCGTTGGCGTACCCGTCCGGACAATCAAGCCGAGATTGATGTCTATCAAGCGGCTAGTGATGCGATTGACGCGGCTATGGACGGCGTTACGCTCGTTTATGAACCCGGCGGTTCTGAAACATCGAGCTATCAAGATGTCCTCATCACCGAACTGACCGCCGGCACCGCGCCGGATGTCTTCTGGATTCCGGGCACGGATATTGCTCGCTTCGCCGAACTCGGTGTGATTCTCAATCTGGCCGACTTTGCTGCGGCGGACGAAGACTTCAACGCCGACGATTTTTACAGCTTGCCAATGCGCCACCTGACGACAGCGCTTGAAGAAGGTGTAGATACCTTGTGGGGTTTGCCGCGCGATGTGTCGTCATTCGCCATTTACTATAATGCCGACTTGTTCGCCGAAGCCGGCATCCCCACCCCGAATGAAGTCGAAAATTGGGACTGGGAAGCCTTCCGCGAGGCTGCCGAAGCCATCAACGATCTTGGCGACGAGATCAAAGGTTACGGCCAGAATGCGTGGTGGGGGCCGTGGGGCGTTTGGGTCAACGGCGCCGGTTCGAGCTTCTTCAATGAAGACTTCACCGCTTGTGGCCTGAACAACGATGCCACGGTCGTCGGCCTTGAGTTTGCCGCCGGTTTGTATGCCGATGACTTGGCTGTGCCGTGGGGTGAAGATAGTGAACCGCCTTTCCTCGCCGGTAATGTCGGTATGTTCCAAAATGGTCGCTGGGCTGTGCCGGGTGTCGCCGCCAACGCCGATTTTGAATGGGATGTCGCCCCGCTGCCCGAAGGCCCTGCCAACAACGGCAACTGGCTCTTCTGGGGCGCGTATGTCGTCAATGCCGACACCGAAAATCCTGAAGCGGCGTGGAATCTGGTTCGCGAACTGACGAGTGCCGAAATTCAAGGGCAAATCGCTAATCTCGGCGCGAATATTCCGAGCCGCTCAACGCCTGAAGCACAAGAATTGTTCTTGAACACCGTGCCGGAACTTGGTATCAACAATCAGGCCTTCCTCGACGGCGCACTCGGCGCACCAGCTGCCGAGGCACCCTTGTTCTTCGGTGACTGGCCCGCGATTGATGCCGAATATGGCGCACAGGTTTCGCGCGTGCTGAATGGCGAATTGAGTGCGCAAGAATTTGCCGACACAATTTGTGATCGCGTTGCGGGAAGTTTTGAGTAAAATAGATGCTGGAGCAGCCTTAGACAAGTTGCTCTAGTTCGTGCTACTTCCCAACGTGGAACGGATACGAACTTACCTCGTTTGGTAGAGGTGTGAAAGATCACCTCTACCTGTTTTCATCGTCATGTCGTCGTTTCATTGATGCAAAATTTTGCCATTCATTGCCAACCGCCAAGACGCCAAGGACACCAAGAAAGAAGATTTTAGAACCCCAACAGGAATTTGACTGATGACCGCCACAGTCGAACAAATCAAACATCATGACATGCCACGACCGATTGTCATCCCGATTGCGATGCTGTGGAATATCGTCATTCTCGTCGGCAGTGTCTTTGTCGCCCAACGCATCTTTGCGACCGATACGATCATCGATGTGCGCGATCTCGGCACGCCGGTACAATATTTCCTCGCTTTGGCTGCGTTACTGCCCGGCGCGGCAGCCGTTTACAGTACCTATCATTTATTCCAAGATCGCCCCAACGGTCGCTTGATGGCGATGGGCATCAATTATGTCGGCATGGTGTTGGCGTCATTCATGCTCCTCAAACAATGGGGCGTCTTCATCGGCTTCGATGTCGTCTCGCAAAAAATCTTTGAGAATGCGCAATGGTTGCTCGGTATTGCGCTGGCCTATGCGATTTTCTACATCGCCGGGCGTATCGATGAAGATAGCCTCTGGCACGACCGGATAGAAAAATTATCGCTCGGCATCGGTATGTTGTCGCTGCTTTTGTTGTTGATTACCGCGAACGCCATCGATGGCGCGATGTCGATTTTGAATACCTATAGCAACATCAACACATGGTTTATCACTGGCGCCGTCATCGTTTTCGGTGTGCTGGCGTGGATGATGAAGAACACCGGCGAATATTTCGGCGAAACACCGGCGCAGCGCAGCGTGTGGGAAGGCTGGTTATTTTTGTCGCCGAATCTCATCGGCTTCATGATTTTCTTCGCCGGGCCGTTGTTGCTTTCGTTTTATTTGGCCTTCACCAACAGCACCGGCGTGACCGTGCCGGATTTTGTCGGGCTTGGCAATTATCAAGAAATCCTCGGTTTGCAATTCAGAATGCAAGACGACCCAACGCTCAGCGCACAACAGGCGCTCGACCGCGGCTTCGTCGAACTGACGACGATCAATTTGGGCGACAACCGTCTCGTCGTCGGCGCACGCGATGCGCTTTTTTGGCTCAGCCTACGCAACACCTTGTTGTTCGTGATTCTCGTCGTCCCATTGGCCGGGATTCCTGCGCTTGGCCTCGCGATGATTCTTAACTCGAAGCTACCGGGCATGAAATTTTATCGCGCGATTTTCTTTTTGCCGTCGGTGGCGGCGGTCGTCGGCACGGCGTTGATATGGCGCAATCTGTACAATGTGCAAGTCGGCTTCATCAATTACACCATCAGCGAGATCATCCAATTCGTCAACAGCACATTCGGCGCCAATTGGCACGACCCGCGTATTCAATGGCTTTCAGATCCCAACTTTCAACTCATCTCGATTGTCATACTCGGCGCATGGACGGTGATGGGTTTCAACACGGTGCTGTTCCTCGCCGGGTTGCAGGGAATCCCGAAATCGTTGTACGAAGCTGCCTATGTCGATGGCGCGAATGGTTGGCAGCGCTTCCGCAATGTGACCGTCCCGATGCTCGCGCCGACAACGTTCTTCGTCGTCATCACCACCGTCATCAATGGCTTGCAAGTCTTCAACGAACCGTTCACACTCATCAGTTCGCGTCCGATGCCTGTCAACGCCTCCACGGCGGTTTATTATCTGTACACGCGTGGCTTCGAGCGCTTCGAGTTCGGATATGCGTCATCTGTCGCGTGGATTGTGTTCATCATCATCTTCGCGGTGACATTGCTGCAATTCCGCTTCTCGCGTTCAACCGCCTATGAAGATTGATTCTGGCTTGTGAGAACAACCTTAAGCTGAACTAAATTTACCCAATTCAATCTTCATCAAATCACTTGTAATCAGATTATCAACCACGATTGAATTGGATTGGGGATGCCACTGTGCGATAACGATTGAGCGTGCCAAAGTATCGCTAGTATCTGTATAAGACAAAACATCAAGCCGATTATATGTTTTCAACAACTGAATCAGGGGGCGCTTTGGTCCCTGTGGTGAAATCAAAAAAGCATAAGTTGGTTTTGCAACACGCGCATAACCCAGCAATTGTGCAAGATGCTCTAACGTCAAAGCCATATTTTTACATTCAATTAATGTCAAATGTGTTGTGCTTTCATCATGTACAAAGCCAACAATATCTGTCTTAATTTCCCACGTTGACCAATCAGATGAAAGCCCTTCATAAAGTCGCTCACGTTCAATTAAATCTGACAATCGCGTCTTAGATGTATCATAAGTTCGGACAGTTGCGCTCTTAAAACGGACTTGAAGAAATTGATGCAACCACATTCGAACAGGTTCATACATTTCCCGTTCAGTTTTGTACAACTTTGTCATTCTTCAGAATCAAGTGGGTCGGGTAGAGAAAGCTGAACCGCGTGCGGTTCTCGTGGGCAACCTAATGCCTTACAAATTTGCCAATAGGCGTCAAAATGTTGACCGCGTAGTTCAAAGGGCAGCTTATCATTGTGTTCACGTTCATCCGGCTCTTTTGCTTTCGAGAGTCGCCTCCTTCCCGGGCAACCGACGTAATTGTCACTCTTTGCCGCATCAGTCTCATCAATATGCGCCAATTCTTCGAGAACAAGCTGCTTATGTTGAAACCGGAATCCAATCTTCAAAAAGGGAATTGCGAAGATGTTGATTTGATGCTCGCGAAAGCCGCGATTCATATTTGGATGTCCCCATGTGATTAACTGAACCGGAATATCGAGTTCATCCTGCAACAACAAACATAGTTGAACCGGCAGGCCCCAGTTTTGTGTATAATTGAGCACATCAAGTCGCACGCGATTCCGTTTATCAACATAGCGATTAGCCAAACGAACATTCCCAGCAACATCGGCAAATCCTCGAACAAATTCGAGTTTAATTTCAGAAGGTGTCTCAGAATCAAGAAACGCATCAGGTATCTGAAAACTTCTAAAGCTCGTTTTTCCATCCGTATAAGCAAGTAACACCCTCCAAGAGAAGGCATTGTGAAGAAATCGAATAACGAGATCAATACTACCTTCTGATGAAACAATGCCGATATCCGTATCGAGTAAATCAACCAACCGTTCGCGTATTGTCGTCAACCCTAATTTGATGCTTGTTTCCTGATCGAAATGCGCCTCAACACCTTGTGCTTCAAGTGTGCTGTGGGGAAAGTTGATTGTAACTTGCCGCAGCCCACCACTTTCAGAAATTGTGCCACGAGCAATAACCATGCCAAGGAAATAAGCAAAATCAAGATCGAGATATTGCATAAGAATCAAGCTGGTTTTTGGAAAATGAGAATAAATTCGTGAGCTTTATTGATGCGGAATTTATACGGATAGCCCAACGGTCGCATATTGTTGTACTCATGCCGACGATCCCATATAATAAGATCATCGTAAATAAATCCAATTTCCTGCATTTTGTCGGCAACATCAGCATGAAATGGATAGAATTTGGATTTTTTGCGAATGTCCATCACAATCATTAAGCAATATTTTGCAGGACGTAAAGCTGTCAATACACCGCTCATTATCGTACCAAGTGCATTTAGAAATTGCTGATAGTCCTCAATTTTACCTATATCTCCCTCAGCATCTCCGTAATCGCGACGGTCTTTATAATCAGCCGTTCGATCACGCAACAAAATGTCCCAATAAGGTGGCGAAGTAATACAAAAGTCTACCGAATCTGGCTCAACATATTTTAATAAATGGCGTGCATCATCTATATGGATGGCTGCTTCGCCCGATTCGGCAGTGCTGAGCAATGGTTTTTGCTGTAATCGATTTCGCGCAATCGTTGCAAAGTCTGAAGACAACTCAATACCAATACCTTGTTTACCAGCATCACGAGCTGCGATCAGGGTCGTTCCAACACCGGCAAATGGATCGAGTACAACACGGTCATCCTGAGTGGTGAAACATTCTATTGCCCTACTGACCAAAGCTAAGGGAAACATTGCCGGATGTTTTAATTTGGTTTCTTCAGATGTTTTACGTAAATCCGACCAAATCGAAATCGAATTTCGTGTCCATGCTTTGCCATCAAGGTTATTTGCTCTAGGCTTTGTGTTTGCACTCTCTTTTGCTTCATCCTGTGCCGATTCGTCAGAAGTATGAGTTGCTTCTTGAAACAGGGCCAATTGCTTATCTTCTGTCATTCAAATTTTATCCACTCATTAAATGATGTATGTACCAAGTATACTTGAGATTGAACGAAAGCAAAATACATTGCTGCAATTCCGCTTCTCGCGTTCAACCGCGTATGAAGATTGATT
>RFIA01000236.1 GCA_003695675.1 Chloroflexota bacterium | reverse complement strand
TAACAGCCTCACCGATTGCCGACATCTGGCAGTTAAAATGATGTGTCTTGTGTGTTATGCCATCAACCAAGAAATCAGTAAGATTCGTTTCTTATGTTTTGTCCGTTATTCATAAATTGACGGATTTGCATTGAAATTTGAAATGGGCGGGGTTCGTTATGGCAGCAGAGCAACTTGTCACATCACCTGAGCAATTATCTACTCCCTCTGAAGAAGCGAATAGCAATAAATGGCGTGTATTGCTACTGCTCTCATTAGCTGAGTTATTTGTGATGGCAGTGTGGTTCTCAGCCTCTGCAGTGATACCGGCATTGACTGATTTGTGGGGACTCGGCGCATCTGGACAATCGTGGCTTACGATGTCGGTACAAATTGGTTTTGTTGTCGGGGCATTTGGCTCGGCTGTCTTGAATCTTGCCGATCAATTCCCGGCGCAAAAAATGTTTGCTGTGACTGCTGTGTTGGCTGCATTGACAACGGCGTTGATTCCACTCATTGCGAATGGATTAGCGATTGCCATTATCTTGCGTTTCTTGACCGGAATCTTCCTCGCCGGCGCTTATCCGGTCGGCATGAAAATTATGGCGACATGGACGAAAAAAGATCGCGGTTTGGGTATTGGGCTGCTTGTCGGTGCGTTGACGTTGGGGTCTGCTTCACCACATTTGTTGAAAGCACTCGGCGGAGTCGGCGGCAATTGGAAGCCTGTCATGTTCCTCGCGGCGGGCTTAGCCTTAGCAGGCGCCGTTCTCGCGGCTTTGTTCGTCGATGAAGGCCCCTATCGCACTAAGACACCACCTTTTAACATGAAATATGTTAAGCAGAGCTTGTCGCAAAATGATTTGTTGATGGCCAATATGGGTTATCTTGGACACATGTGGGAATTGTATGCAATGTGGACATGGATACCCGCATTTTTGTTGGCAAGTTTTGCCCAGTCGGGTGTCGAGTCCGGTGAAACGTATGCGAGTCTTGCGGCCTTCGCGATTATGGGTGTGGGCGCAGTTGGCAGCTTACTTGCGGGAAAAATGGCCGATCAAATCGGGCGGACAACGATTACATCAGCTTCATTGCTGGTCAGCGGCGCATCAGCGATACTCATCGGGCGTTTCTTTGGTGGCAATCCAACAATTCTTGTGGCTCTTGCGCTGATATGGGGCTTTGCTGTCGTAGCTGACTCGGCTCAATTTTCAGCCTGTATCAGCGAGTTATGCGATACGGAATATATGGGCACGGCGTTGACGTTGCAAACTAGTCTCGGTTTTTTGTTGACATTGGTTTCCATACGGCTTATCCCGGTGTTACGCGATGCCGTCGGTTGGGAATGGGCATTCGCATTTCTTGCGCTTGGGCCGATAGTCGGCATTTGGGCGATGCAAACGCTGCGCCGTGCGCCGACCGCGGTGCAAATTGCTAATGGGAATCGCTAAACTCAAACTTAACGAGTTGGCAGACCTCTCATGGATTGCGCAAAAAATTGGTGCGGGTCGCTTGAGTTAGCTCAAGCTGTTCATCGCTCAACAATGACCACAATAAATCGGGTGTTGCTAGTTGGTCTTGCCCCGCTTCGGCATAACGCGCTAACCACTCGAAAAATGGATCCGTCCCAAGATCGCTGCGTAATGTGTGGAGCATCTGTGCGCCATGTAAATACACGGTGTTGATGTATGAACGGATTGATTGAAAATCGTAAACCGAGCTATCGACAAAACCGTCCGGCGAATAACGATTGACGCGAAACTCCCACCACCAATCTTTTAACTCTGGGAAGTGTTCTTCGATGAAGACAAATTCACTGTAAGTTGCGAAGGCTTCGTCTAACCATGGGTGACGGGCCGCGTCATTACCAACCAAGCCATACCACCATTGATGTGCAACTTCATGAATCGTGATTAGAGTCAGATAGGCAGCTGGGTTTCCAAGATAACTGACAAACCAATCGTCGCTGACAAAGAACAATCCGGACAGTTCCATGCCATCAGGAAAGTCGCCTTGTACGACGACCAAATTGTGGAATGGATAATCGCCATACAAATCTTCGTACATTTCTAAGCTGCGTGCTGTCATATTGAGCGTATGTTCAGCACCGTCAATGATTTCGCCCTCTTCTGTTTCAATAACGGCATTGTTGAACCAGAATAATTCAATCATGACCCCGCTTGAAGTTTCGCGTGTAGAGCGATTAAACGAGTCGCTCATGCTGACCGCAAAATCACGCGCATTGTTATGGATGAAATTCCAAGTGTTCTCATCAATCTGAGCACGAACGCCCGGTGCGGCGAGTCGCAATCGATTGGTCATATCGGTCAGATTGAGTGTGACATTCCAATCGGCGACATCAAGCACATGTTGCTCACCAATCGCGGACGCTTCTCGGACGCCCCATCCTTCTGTGTCATAAGGCGCGACGACTGGCAGCCAATGCCCAAGATTAAGCTGCCGATCACTCGCCCCGAAGAAACCTGAAAGGCCTTGCAAACCATCGGTAATAGGCGGCACGTTGATGCTGAAACTCAACTCAATTGATTGCGTGCATTCTGTGGCTAATGTTTGTGGTAAATCAATCGTCAACCGACGACCGGTTAATTCATATCGTAATGGTTGTATATCATCGCCCAGCGTAACGCGCTGTAACATAAAGGCGTTGGGCCAACGATTCGGCTCAACAACCATAACGATTTGAGATAAATTCATGCCTGTGCGATTGATGTAATGAACAGTTTGTCGGGCAGATACGGTTCGTTGTGTATAATCAACATCGGCATCAACGATATGTTGTGTTGTCGGTTGACCGGTGTTGAATTCACATGGCTCAGGGGAAGGATTCGCAACGCCTTCGGTTCCGGGCACACGTTGTAAAGCGCGGTCAACCGTTGCGACTTCGGTCACAGATATACTCTGAACGGTTGTTGCAGTGGGTAATTCGGGAAGTTGTTCAACCCGAACGATATTGCATGCAGTGAGTGTGATCAGGATGATAGGGAGTGTGTTGAGTAATGTGCGCATGTTGAGATGATACACCTGTGCGCACATACTGCCAATGTGCGATTTGCCAACGACTTGCCAATGCGCATTATAAAACCTTCGCAGACAATCCAGCACGTTTATGTTATCCTGCAACACACCAAATTCATCTACTCACCATCAGGATTATCAACATGACACTCAACGACATCCACAGTATTCTCTTTAATGCGCACATATTATTTTCAGTCGCATTGGGAATTTGGGGTCTGATGATGGCTCTTCGCGATGAGTCAATCACGGGAAATTTTTGGGGGGCGGTTGCGACAGGTGCTTTATTGGCTGCAACCACGATGTTCTTTGGCATCATTATGACCATCCAGGGTTTACGTCCTGAGCGTATAACAGTTTATTATCTATATATGTCTTGGCTTATTATCATCATGCCGGGTTTGTTCACGATGCTGCGAGGACGCGATGATCGCAGCGCGGCGATTGCTTTCGCCATCCTCAGCTTTTTCAATGCGACAACTTCGCTCAGCATGGTAGACCGCAATATCATCGGCCCGTGGATTGCGGGCTAAGAGAGGGACATGATTTTGAGTCCTAGTTTGTATTGAGTTGAGATAGAAAAACCCAAAATGGATTCTTTATTGCGCATTATTCATCATAATGTTTTTGACGCGCTGCACAAACTCATCGAACAAATACAGCGAGTCGTGTGGGCCGGGTGAGGCTTCGGGATGATATTGCACGCTGAATGCACCGAGTTCAAGATGCCGCAAACCCTCGACTGTATTGTCATTGAGATTAATATGCGTCACCTCAGCACCATTCAAGTCACTGTTGGGGCTGACGGTGAAACCATGATTATGCGCGCTAATTTCGACACGCCCGGTCAACAAATTTTTGACCGGTTGATTGCCGCCACGATGCCCGAAACGCATTTTCTCGGTCTTACCGCCCAACGCCAATGCCAAAATCTGATGTCCAAGACAGATACCGAATATCGGCACACGACCCAGTAAATCGCGTACATTCTCGATAGCATAGGTCACAGCACTTGGGTCACCGGGCCCGTTGCTGAGGAAGATGCCCGCCGGATTTAACGCGAGCACCTCGTCGGGGCGAGTGTGTGCAGGAACGACGGTCACACGCAACCCCCGGTCGCTCATCATACGCAAAATATTGTGCTTGATGCCAAAGTCGTAAGCGACAATCAACGGCCCATCAGCATGGTTTTTATGGGCACGATACCACTGCGAGTCACTTGTTTCTGTCCAATGATATGGCTCATCACAAGTGACATCATCAACAAGATTTGCACCGGACATATCGAACGAATTCCGCGCCATATCGAGCAGTGTGTCGGTGTCATTCGCCGCATCTCCGTGCGCAATTGCAGCACGCATTACACCCTTTGATCGAATATGCCGGACTAACGCGCGAGTTGCTACATCACTGAGCGCAATGACATTTTGCGCACGTAAATACGCATCGAGACTGCCTTGCTCACGCCAATTGCTGACAATCGGGCTGAGCGAGCGCACAACAAACCCTGCTACCCACACCTTGCGCGATTCAATATCATCGGGATTGATGCCCGTATTGCCGATATGCGAGACGGTCATCGTCACAATTTGCCGATGATATGATGGGTCGGTCAGGATTTCTTGATAACCGGTCATTGATGTATTGAAGACGACCTCGCCGGTTTGTACGCCCTCAGCACCTCGACCAACCCCTTTGAATATTCGACCATCTTCGAGAACCAATACACCTGTCACAGCTGCCTCCTGAACAATCAATACAAGTCACTACTCAGGTAACGTGTTTGCGCAAAGATCGTGAAGGATGCTTTGTAAGAAATCCCTGCGTCATCTGCGATGTAATTTTCTTTTCACCTTGCTTGATTTATGTGTGTGAGCTGAGTAATCACCAATATAAAGAGGAAGGATAACACAAAATCTCCACGATGTGGCCTGTTAGAACACATGCCACTTTTTGTGCAAATTGCCAGTCTGCACGTTAGGCATCATCATTAAGGCTGCATCAAAATAGAAACGCCCGACCTGTTGAGCCGGGCGTTGATTGTGTAACGTAATATATCTTACTCTTCTAGTGTGCTCAAATCGCCGACCGGCAGACCCTGCGCACGTGCTTTGAGCACACGACGCATGATTTTGCCAGAGCGCGTCTTGGGTAATTTATCAACAAATTCGATCTTTGCTGGAATCGCAATCGGGCCAACTTCATGTCGAATATGCTCTTTGAGTTCATCCACTAACGCATCGTTGCCATCAACACCGGCGACGAGAATGCAATAAGCATAAATCACATTGCCCTTGAGTTCATCGGGAATGCCGATGACCGCCGCCTCTGCCACAGCTGGATGGCTGACAAGCCCTGATTCAATCTCTGCTGTACCGAGACGATAACCACTGACTTTAATTACATCATCGATGCGGCCAATCACCCAGATATAACCATCCTCATCTTTACGTGCGGAATCGCCAGCGAGATACCAACCTTGCTTTTCGTAAGCACTCCAATATTGACCGACATAACGGTCAGGGTCACCATAAACAGTACGCAGCATACTGGGCCACGGCTGTTTAATCACAAGATACCCATCTTCGCCTGCCGGAACAGAATTCCCTTCTTCATCAACAATATCGACATCAAGACCGGGGAACGGACGAGTAGCACTACCCGGTTTCAACCCCACAGACGGCATTGGTGTCACTATAAAGCCGCCAGTTTCGGTTTGCCACCATGTATCCATAATCGGGCAACGTTCTTTGCCGATGACGCGATGATACCAACGCCATGCTTCAGGATTAATCGGCTCCCCAACTGTGCCCAACAAGCGCAAACTGCTCAGGTCATGGCGATTCGGCCATGCTTCACCAAAACGCATCAGACTACGAATTGCAGTCGGCGCTGTGTACAAAATCGTAATGCCATATTCTTCAATCATGCGCCACCACCGGTCAGGATAGGGGTGCATCGGCGCACCTTCGTAAATGAAGCTCGTCGCGCCGAGAATCAACGGTGCGTACACAATATAGCTGTGCCCAGTAATCCAGCCAGGGTCAGCCGCACACCACCACCGGTCATCATCTTTAATGTCAAATACCCATTGCAAAGTCGTGGATGTATAGACTTGATAACCACCGTGCGTATGCAAAACGCCTTTTGGTCTGCCCGTTGTCCCGCTTGTGTACAGAATAAATAAGGGGTCTTCAGCATCCATCACTTCGGTTTCACAATAGGGACTGGCGACAGGAAGCGCCATCAATTCGTCGAACCAGTAATCGCGTCCCGACTCCATGTGAATCTCATGATTAGTACGCCGCGCCACAATCACCTTCTCAACCACCGGCGAACGGCGTACCGCTTCATCAACGGTATCTTTCAAGCGCACAATTTTGCCGCGCAACCACGAGCCATCTTGTGTGACAAGCACCTTGCTTTGCGCATCATCAATGCGGTCAGAGAGTGCCTGTTCAGAAAACCCGGCATAAACAACACTGTGTACCGCACCAATTTTTGCACAAGCCAACATCGTGTAGACGAGTTCCGGGATACGACTCATGTAAATCGTCACCCGGTCGCCTTTTGTGACGCCCATGCTTTTGAGAACATTGGCGAATTTGTTGACCTGTTGCCATAATTGCCAGTATGTAATCGTTTGTCGGTCGCCCGGTTCGCCTTCCCAAATAAAGGCCACTTTGTTTTTGCGCCACGTCTTCACATGCCGGTCAATCGCATTGTGTGCAATATTGGTTTTCGCGCCGACAAACCATTTAAAAAATGGTGCATTGCTGCGATCAAGCACTTGCTCCCACGGTTCAAACCAATCTAATGTTTCAGAAGCACGTTTCGCCCAGAATGCTTCAATATCGGACATAGCCTCAGCATAAAGTGCATCATAGTCCGACACCCACGCATTATTGACAATTTCTTCCGATGGATAATACCATTCGCTTGTTGGTGGCGAAAATGTATCTTCGGTCATAAAAAACTCCTCTTCACAATGCAATATTACGCTACCCAGTATAACGCTAGGCTCCTATCATTGGCAAATAGAAATCGACCATGACATAAACTCGGCGAAAATTGCTGCATGGCAAACCCAAGCGCGTTACTTTGTGACAGGTAATCTTGATGAGGGACAAACCAAAGGATGGATTCGACAGTGGAGTAGTGTCTCATGCTTAACGTTGCCGTAGCGCACACTTCAGCAACGCTAAGCATAAGTCGGAGATACTGAATTAAAAATCAATCCCGGCACGACGCAATTTATTTTTAATCGAGTGATGCGTGTCTTGCATGTATTCTTCGAGATATGGAAAGGCAAGCCAGACATTCATCAACCCAAATAACGCGCCGGTGACGACCCTGAAGATGGGCAATGTTTCGCGAGGCGGCCAAAAGTTAAACGGTGGATAACCGAGTAATTGGCTGAAGCCGTCAAGTCCAATCGGGCCTAATCCTAAGATAACGTATAACCAAATCGGGGCAGGTCGCAAGCGGCGGCGCACCCGTACATACAGCAAGCCGCCGACCAGAATCGCGGTGTAAATCGATATGTCGCGTTCGCAGAGGGTGAGTTTGTAGCCCAGTTGCTCATTGCCGATAAAACCGCGTGCAGAGAAAATAAGCTCACGGTCGAAGCTATTGGGGTCTGCGTAATTCAAGTCAGCAAATTCGGGTAAATCGCGGGCATATTCTTCAAATGACCGCAAATCTGTTCCTGTATTCCCGCGTGGATAGGCTGTTTGTTCCCCAAAGAGAAAAAATGATCGAAAGGCAAATTGATGACAAAAGGGACTATATGCTGTGTAAATAATTTTCGCCGGGCCGGTCACACCTGCCTTCATCAAAACGGGCGCGACAAACGGCAGCGCAACATAGATGCTGACGAGAATCAACACGATACGTAACCAATGTTGCGTCCCCCTCATGATGAGCATATTGAGACGCACAGCAAAACGTTTATCCTTGGGAATCGTATGGGTTGTCATGGCTGTCCCCTTGCGATAAAAACGAACTGAGAATTGCGTGATTAGGATAGATACGGCGCAATCGCGTTGCGCAATGTATCCTCGTCAACCGGCCCAAAAAAAATTTCAGAAATCACACCTTCTGGGCCAATCACATAAGTTGAAGGCTGCCCGCGCAATTGATATAAATCCGAGATGCGATTTTCCTCGTCCAGTACAATATCAAATGTCAACGCATTTTCTTCGACCCACCGGACAACAGCCTCCGGCGATTCGCCCATATTGACGGCTAAAATGCGCAGACCATCGCCTTGATATTCATCATAGAGCATTTGCAAATAAGGCATCTCGATGCGGCATGGCGCACACCACGTCGCCCAAAAGTTAATCAATACAGGAGAACCGCGCAAATCGGTCAATTGTATCGACTCGCCTTGCAATGTCGCTTGGGTGAAGGACGGCGCAACAGCATCCACTTCGGGGGCGATTGAGCGGTCATTTTCATCGACGCCGAGTCCACTGAAGGCTGCACGATTCGGCAAGCCGGTCGTCGATAATAAAACAAGGGCTGCGGTCATAGTGACCACAGCACCTGTTAGAAGCATCGCACGTTGGATGGAGGTCATAGCACGTTATTTTAGGATGCAGCTAGCGCATCCAATATCATCGGCTCCATTTGGTCGACGCCCAGTGGCCCGAAATGTTTCTGGATGATGACACCGTCGCGGTCGATGATGTATGTGCTGGGATAACTGAAGATGCCATATTGATCTTGAATATCACCCCGCTCATCCATCGCGAGTGGGAATGTGAGTCCAAGTTCTTCAGCAAAACCGACCACATCTTCTACCGATTCTTGATTATCCACCGCGAGAATTGTGAACCCATCATCGCCGTGCTTCTCGAAGATTTTTTGGAATTCCGGCATTTCGATGCGGCATGGGCCACACCATGTCGCCCAGAAATTGAGCGCGACAACCTGACCGCGTAAATCGTGCAGCGAAATCGGTGTGCCGTCTGCCAATACCGTCTCGAAATTCGGCGCGAGATTGCCAACCTCAAAGCCTTCGACCGGCGGGGCGCTTCCCGCAAGTTCGGCGAGGGTTGTGGGGGCGTCTGAGCCTCTTACAAAGATTTCATCGCCGCCAAAAATGCCGGTGACCGCCTCTTCAATTTCAATTGACAATTCTGCAAAGTTACCCACAAATTGTGTGCTCAAATTTTGCAACGAACCACTGGCAACCAATAGACCAATCAGGATGAGAAAACCACCACTGAACAATTCAATCTTGCGCATTTGACGCTGAAGTTTACGCAAGATGTTTTGAGCACTGTCCAAGAGTAAGGCGGTCGCAAGGAATGGAATACCAAGACCAAGTGAATAAGCACCCAGCATGATGCCAGCTTCGCTGACGCTACCGCCGCTCGCAGCCATCGTCAGAATTGCGCCGTAAACCGGGCCGATGCACGGCGTCCACCCAGCAGAGAACACAACACCCATAATGGCCGAACTCGTGTACCCACCGCCACCTTGCGCAGTCATTTGTTTGCGTGTGTCGCTATAGAGACCGCGTTCGACTGTGCTCAGTGCTTTC
>RFIA01000235.1 GCA_003695675.1 Chloroflexota bacterium | reverse complement strand
CCGGCCCCGACCGCATCAAAGGCGACGATATAATTGCCCTTCGGCGTGCCGTCGGGGTCTATCGGTTGAATCAGGAGCATCTTGAGGCCGTCGATATTCTCGCTTTTGGCAGTGGCGACGACCGTCCCGATGACTTTTGCGAGCAGCATGATTAACTGTTACCCATCGCTTCTTGGCCTTCTTCCGTGCGGCCAAGCGGCAAGACAGCATCGACATTGGCATGTGGACGCGGGATGACATGTACCGCCACGATTTCGCCGACCTTCTCTGCACCGCGCACACCGGCCTCGACCGCCGCTTTGACCGCCGCGACATCGCCGCGCACAATCGCCGTCACGAAACCGCCGCCGGTTTTCTCATAGGCGACGAGTTCGACCCGCGCTGCTTTGACCATCGCGTCGGAGGCTTCGACCAAGGCCGCGAAGGATTTTGTTTCAATCATACCGAGAGCTTCTGCCATTTTGGGTTTCTCCTGTGTTTGATTGTGACATATAGTTTGGTTGGACGAGCCTTCATTCGCCGCCCGTGTTCTCCAACCCCACCCCCTTCATCTCCCTCCCCGTACACGGAGAGGAGGAATGTCGCCAACGGCGACGCGGACGCGAAGCGTCCGCCAAAAACCTCCCCTGTATACGGGGGAGGTGGCAGTCGCAGACTGCCGGAGGGGGTTAATGCGAACGATTAAACAATCACTTTTCGTATGTTGTGCCCCAACGAAAATATATGAATAATTATCTGTGTATTGTACCCCGAAATCACCGGATGTGCTGCGGCATCAATACCCCTTGCCGGACGCGATATGCTCACCGGCTTCTTGCCGGGCGATGGCGACACCGGCACTCGCGCCGATGCGAGTCGCGCCGGCTTTGACCATCGCCTGTGCATCAGCATAACTGCGCACGCCGCCCGATGCTTTAACGCCGATGTTGCTGCCGACGACGCGCCGCATCAAAGCAACATCCTCGACCGTCGCGCCACCGCCGCCGAAGCCGGTACTCGTCTTGACGAAATCCGCACCGGCCATCTTCGACACCTGCGACGCGATGACCTTCTCTTCGTCGGTCAGCTTCGCCGTTTCGAGAATTACTTTGCAGATCACATTGTGCGCGTGGCACGTCGCCACAACCGTCGCAATATCACGGTACAGCGCTTTGAGGTCGCGGCTTTTGAGTGCGCCGATGTTCATCACCATGTCGATTTCGGTCGCGCCATTTTTGATCGCGAGTTCGGCTTCGTAGGCTTTGACTTCCGGCGGCGATGCCCCCAAGGGAAAGCCGACGACCGTACACACAGCGACATCGCTGCCCTTGAGCAAATCGGCGCACAACGGCACATACGCGCTGTTGACACATACCGACGCGAAATGATACTCGCGTGCTTCGCGGCACAATTGCGCGATTTCGTCCGCACTCGCGTCCGGCTTGAGCAAGGTGTGGTCAATCAAACGGGCGACCGACAAATCTCGCGGGATGTAACCGAGACCTGATGTGATGCGCGAGGCGCCGTTGGCGATGACTTTTTGCACTCGCTCATGACAATGGGCGACACAACGACCATCATCATCATGGACACAACAATTGGCATTGTGGACGGTCGGCGGCAATTTGCCATCTTCACGAACACGCGCCATCACCTGCTGTGTGATTTCATCGACGAGGCGTTCAAATTCGGTATTCGACATGCGTTTCGCCATCAGGACATTCCCCGCAAATTTTCATATCGCATCATAGGGATGAAAATTTTAGCGCAAAGACCCCGCGCTGCACACCCGCAAGGCAGACTGTCAACGCAAACGATGCGGTTGATATACCGACTCTCCCCTTCACAATTTATCTTGATCGACGTTATTATGAAGTGAAATTGCGATATTGCGCATCAGGGATTGTGATGATTAACTCGCAACACATCGCCGCCTATTTTGACCGTGATGGATGTGTGTGTAAGGAGGCAGATGAATGGCTGTCAATTTAGAAGATGTTGTGAAGCTCGCCGAGCAACTTGACCCCACGCAGCAAAACCTGTTGATTTATCGTTTGCGTGTGAAGCAAATGCGACAGCGGCCCGAAGCGGAAACAGCGCAGCCCGCCCTCACGCGCCGTTATTTTGATGTGCAGCAAGAATCCTATCGCAGCCCCTCTCGCGAAGACTTGATCCGAGAGACCGAAGGTTTACGAGATACGCCGCCACGACCTGATGACAGTCTGCTTGGGAAATATGCCAATCCGAATGTGCCTGAAACCAGCGCAGAGATATTTCATGCCGACATGCACGCCATCGTCACCGAATGGGAGCAGGAACTAGATGAGTTCTACAACGACGAATCTTGAGCCATTCTATGTCGTCGATACACATGCTTTGATCTGGTATTTACTCAATGACAAGAAGCTCAGTTCATCGGCTAAGTCAATTTTTCAAGCGGCAGAACAAAATCAAACGCTGCTGATTATCTCAGCGATTGTGATGGCCGAGTTGTATTATGCCAATGCGAAACACAAGTGGTTTGCGGATTTCGCCCAATTGTATGCCGACATCACAAGCAAGCCGTATATACGCTTCATGCCGGTTGACCACACGCATATCCCGGATTTCGTGCAGGATGCTGCTGTGCCAGAAATGCACGACCGTATCATCGCAGGGGTGGCACGACGATTGGGGGCACCTTTGATCTCATCCGACCCACTGATTACCACCGCAGCTATTGTCACAATTGTATGGTGAATTGAGGGGGGAAATACCTCAGCGACGCGATTACGCACGAATTCGCGCGTTCGATGCGGTCGCCCGATGTTCAAACATCCGGTTCGCGATATACCAAGCGGCGGACGGCGTGGATGCCGTCCCTGCATTGTGAACCTCGTAGGGGCACGCTACTGCGCGTCTGTTGCGGGTTTTCCGAAGATGGATTACGGCGTCGCGGTCACGGGCGGGGGCGCGTCGGTGGGTATCAAGTCATCGACATTGAAGCCGCCACAGACGAAGCCATCGCGCAGCCCCCATGCGGAGACATCGCCCGGCAGCAACGCTCGCAGCCACGCCCCGCTCAGGTCACGCGCATTGACGACGACCTCAGCGCCCGCCGGGACGGTGCTGACGACTTGCTGCGTCTCGTCCGGCGCGATGTACAACTGCACCGGCTCATCCGCCGCGACGCACATCGGGTTGACGGCCTCGACTGTGATCGATTGCCGCACCCGTTCGCCACTGCTCGACTCGGCGGTCAACGTCAGCGTGAACGAATCGGTCGGCGCACCGACGACGGCTTCAATGCTGCCCGATGCGCCGAATGTGGTTTGCACCGGCGATGTGCTGAAATTTTGCAGACCGTCGAGCCGCGTATTGACCGCGCCGGTCGCACGCCAACGCACAGAAAGCGGCTGCACGATGAAGCGCACGACGGTCGTCGGCTCGACGACGAATTCGTCGATGGTGAGCGCCTGCGTCACGGTGATGCGGCGCTCAGCGGATGTGCGTTGGTCGCCATTGATGGCGAACAACGTCAGCGTCATCTCGCCGAGATATTCTGGTGCAATCGTCAGGCTGAGGTTGTCGTCGCTTGCATCAAGTGTCGTGAAGGGCGTGTCGTTGATGTCGAGACGGAGTTGCTCGGCATCGGTGACGGCCCACGCAAGACTGATGGTATCGCCGACTCGCGCATCGGTCGCGTTGACGTTGAACTCGCTGATGACCGGCGTCGGCGAGCCGTTCAACAAGACGAACAACACAATCAACACGGCGACGACGCCGATGACGACACCGGCGACGACCGTCGCGGCGGCCCATGTCGGCAAGAACGGCGTCTCGACCAACCGCGCCCGCGACGGAATCAAAAATTGCGCGTGGTCATTCGATTGCACGAGGACATCAAACGGATATTCTTCCGGCGCGCCGAGCAAACGCGATTGCTTCGGATGCACTTCGCCGGTGACGACGAGATGTTGGCCGGGCGCGAGCGTCACCTCAGGATGCGAGATGCGAAAACGCAATCGGTCGCCGTTCAGGTCGCGCAGTCGAATCGAGAGCGGCAGTTGCCCACTGCCATGATTGTTGAGATGCAGCTTGAAGCGCCCGCTCGTGATGCGCTTCTTTTCGAGACCCATGCCGAAGCCACTGAACGCCAAAACATGCAGCTTGACCATCGCTTCGAGTGGTGTTTCCGGTGCTTCGGTGCAGGTGACGCGAATCGAGACATCGTAGATGCCCGGCGTGCTGCTGCTGTGATGCGGCGGTTGAAATTTGATGACGACTTCGCGCTTTTCTTCGGCGGTCAGGGCGAGGCTCTTCGGTGCGATGCGTGCCCATCCGTCCGGCAAGCCGCCCACCTCGACTTCAAAGTGACGAGTCTCATCGGCGTTGTTGGTGATGAGCAGCGACGCCGAAATATGTGCGCCCGGCGAAATCGCTTGCGATGGCCCGGTGACATCGATGTGAAAGTCCGGCGCTTCGACCGTGATGCTCTGCGTTTGCGACAGCGCCGTGACGAGTTGCGTCGGCGAGTCGTCCACCGCGTGATAAATCAAACGCAAGTCGCCGATGATGATCTCTTCGCCGCCGCGCAGCAAACGCGGTGCATTGGCCGCGAGGCGCACGCCATCGACATACGTGCCGTTGTCCGACGCGAGGTCGGTCAGTTGGACGGCGTTGTTGGCCGCGTCGCGCACGATGCTGCAATGATAACGCGAAATCGTCTCGCGTTCGAGCATAATCGTGTTGCCACTCGACCGCCCAACCGAGATATTGTCGTCATTCAAGGCGAATGTTTGAAAATTGCCGTCCGGCCAAAAGACATCGAGCCGCCCATACGCCATGGCTTCACCCCTCATCATGATGCGTGTGCTGCTGATTGTACCCCGCCCGCGCTCATTATCAAGGCGCGTCGGGCGAGCGTAGGGAATGCGTATCGTGTTTGCGCTGATGATGACTATTTGTCATAATACACGCGGCTTAACGATTAATGGCATCAGGCAGGGGCACAATGACCGACGTATTCATCTCGTATTCGCGTAAGAACAGCACATTCGCCCGGCAACTCATCGACCGGCTGACACGCGCCCAAAAAGACTCGTGGATTGATTGGGAAGGCATCCCCTTGACCGCGCCCAATTGGTGGGCGGAAATCAAAGCGGGCATCGCCGGGGCGGACAGTTTCATCTTCATCATGAGTCCCGACTCGATGGCGTCGGTTGTGTGCAATATGGAACTTGATTACGCCATCGAACTCAACAAGCGCATCATCCCGGTCGTCTATCGCGAGATCGAAACACGCGACGCCTTCGCTTCCATCGCCGATTTTGAACCCGATGCCGCCATGGAAGAACGTCTCGCGGGCAAAGACCCGCTCCTCATCGCCCGCGACAATTGGCAGCGCCTCAGCCACATCAATTGGGTCTTCTTCCGTGAGGGTGACGACTTCGACGAAGCCTTTGACAAACTCGTCGCCACTGTTGAAACCGACCTCGAATATGTCAAAGCGCACACCCGTTACTTGACGCGGGCGCAAGAATGGGAACGTGAGGGTCGTCGTTCCGATTTGCTGCTATTCGGCGAGGAGATTGAACGCGCCGAAGCGTGGCTGACGCAAGGGGAACACTACGCCGCCGCAGCCGAGACAACCGCCCACGATGAAAAGATCGATGTCGTCAATCCGTTGCCGGACGACCTGCACCGCGCATACATCCGCGAGTCACGGCGGGCACAGACGCGCCGACAACGCATCGCGAATACAACACGGGTATCGATTGCGGCATTGATTGTCGCGCTGATTGTCGGCGGCGTGATTGCGTTCGGGATTATCTCGCAGGCGCAACAATCCGTCGCCGCCGGTCAAGCGACCCTCAACGCCGTCGGCACTGAGGTCGCGCAAGCCGAGAACAATATTACATCGCTTGAACTCGCGCAACGGGCCGCTAACTTGCGTGATAACGGCGCTATGCTCGAAGCGTTAGCCGTCGCCCTCGCTGCCAATGCCCAACCCGCCCCGCCACCCTTCGCGCAACGTGTGTTGGCCGACATCAGTTACAACGGTGGCCTGCGCCGCCGCTTCGCGGGGCATTCAGACGCCGTGTTCAGTGTGGCCTTCAGTCCCGATGGGCAGCGGCTACTCTCCGGCAGTTGCGGTAGACGTGATGAAAATGGACCTTCTTGTGTTGAGGGCGAAATGATCCTGTGGGATGTGGCGACGGGCGAGCGGCTGCGCACCTTCGCGGGGCACACCGATAGGGTCAACAGTGTGGCCTTCAGTCCCGATGGGCAGCGGCTGCTCTCCGG
>RFIA01000234.1 GCA_003695675.1 Chloroflexota bacterium | reverse complement strand
GTCGTGACGATCATGACGGCGGAAAATTGCACCGCCGGGATTAATGGTTCGTTTTGTGGACAAGTGCATTTCTTCGCCTCGCACGAAGCGGCGGAACAATGGGTGAATGGTCGTCCGCATTTCGCGATAGTCACCGTTGATGAGGCCTATCAGTTGGCGAAGCAGCTTTACATTGAGCCGATGCTGAAGGCCGCATCGTAAGCGAGATACTCAGCTCAGGGGCTTAGCACGCTAAGCCCCAACCACGCTAAGCCCCAACCACGCTAAGCCCCAACAACACGCAACACGCCTCGTTTCGCATGATGCCAAGCTCACACGCCCGGCAAATCGACCTCGCAGCGCCCGCTACCCGCCGGGCAAGTCGTGACGGTTTGCCCGTTATAAATCACATCGAACGACGCGCCCGTCCAAAAGACGACATTGTTGCTGAACCACCACGCCCGCATCGTTTGACATTCGGGCGGACTCGGCGGCGGTTCGGTGAAGCCGAGTGGACGAAAAGCGAAGCAGCTGCCGTTGGGGAAGGCGGTCAGCGCGGTTGGTGCGCCCGATTGGATGATGACGGTCGCATCGACTTCTAAGCCGCCGCCGACGAAGCGCAACCCCGTCAGATCCGGCGTCCCGCCACTGACATTCGTCACGACGATATTGTCGAGATTCCAGCGCAAGACGAGATCGACATCCTCCGGTATCGGTGTCGGTGAAGGAGCGGGCGGCGGGGGCGGAACGGTCGGCGCGACGGATACGGCGCTCGCCGCCACATTTTCGGCGATGGTTCCGGTCAACAAATTGATGCTGAAGCCCTCGTCGAAACTGGCGCCGCTGTGTTGTACTTCGACGATGAAGCTGCCCGCGCCGGATGGAATTTGCCAATCGCCGCCAGTCAAACGCGGACTCATCGTCGCGAGGGTTTCGCCCGACAGCGCGTCGATGAGCGTCACCGCCGGGCCGCCGCTTTCGACGATGCTGCGCACTTGCAGCGTCAGCGCATTGCCCGGTTGCGCACCGAAGCTGTAACGCTGTATCGGCGCCGTCAGGCTGACGACATTGAGCACCATTTGGCCGATGTTGAGCGGCGTTGCATCCGGTTGTGCGACTGCCGGTTGCATACTGACGACGAAGCGCCCGATGGTGTTGTTCGCGCCGCGGATCTGCACGATGTATGTGCCGCTCTGTGTGAACGTCACATTGCCTTGCACGACGCTGTTGCCGCTGGAATTCTCGACGACGCGAATCAGATTGTTGGCATTATCGAAGACGCTGAAGGCTGGGACGAGTCCTTCATTAAAGCCGAGCACTTGCAAGGCGACCGTCTCGCCCGGCATTGCGGCGATAGCATAACTGACTGTCGCGCCGGGGCTGTTAATTTCGCCCAAGCGATTCTCGTTGAATGTGAGGACATCATCCACTTGCGCGGCGGCTGATGCCAACGAGAGGATGAAAGCAACCAGCAAAATTATCGCTGTTCGACATGCAAACATATCGCGTCTCCAATGGGTATCATGATAGCGTTATGCTTTGATTGTACCCCGTTCGCAGAAACATGGTGCATAAACGTAGCGACTTTATGTCGGTGTGAAGCGGTTGAATCGTTTTGTTTTTCGTTCGCCAACAGGATTCGTTCGACGCTATCCGGGATCGGTCGGCGGCGGCGTGACGGCGCGAGTCAATGTGACGGCGAATTGTGTGTCGCGCACGCGCGGGGTCACATTCGATGATGGCACGTCATTGTCGCCATCGCCACCACCTTCAACACGGGGACGGTCGGTCGCGGTGGGGTGTGGCACATCGGTTGGGCGTACCGGCAACGGCAACGGTGTGAGCGTCGCCGTCGGCGCATGAGTCGGCGAAGGCGGCAGCGTCGCGGTGTCTGTTGGCGTCGGTGTATCGGTCTCCGTCGGCGGGACGAGTGGCGTGCGTGTCGGCCCGGCGGTCGCCGTATCCGTCGGCGAAGGAGTCGCGGTTGTCGTCGCTGTCGCCGATGGCGTCGTTGATGGAGTCTGCGTGAAGGTCATCGTCGGCGATGGAGTCGCTGTCGCCGTTGTGGGCGACACCGTTGCGGATAGACTCGGCGGGCGTTGATGGGTCGGCGCGATGAATGTCCCGTCGGTGTCAACTGTCGGTTCGAGCAGCGTATCGACATCGCGGATGAGCCGTTGCAATTCGGGGGCAGGCGAAAGATTGCGGAGTGACGCACGGGCTTCTTGCGCGAATTGCGTCACGGCGGGCGCAGTTTCGGCATCGGCAAGCGCGATGCTTTTGGCCGACGCCTCGTACAAATCGTTCAAGGCATCAACATCGAGACGCCCATTTTGTTCGAGAAGCAACAATTCTTCGAGGCGTTCTTGGGCGAAACGCAACCACAAATCATCCTCATCGCCGGTCAAAGGAGCGAGCGCTAGCAAAATGGCTTCCCACAATCGCTTGACGGTGTAGAGTGTATCGCCGGGAACGGTGTTGGCAGAGGCTTGCACGGCGGCGCCGCCACCACCAAAAGCGAGCAAGAACACAATCGCAATTGCCGCCGCGAGTTTACCAACTCGACTCGTCGGGAAGCGCAAAAGCCGCGCTCGTCGCTGTGAAGAACGCGGTCGTCTCGTCGTTTCCATCTGTGCGACGAGACGACTCTCAAGCGCATCGACACGGTCGGCGGGCATCTCCGGCGCTTTCAAATGCGCCGTCATGACCATCACTTGAAGCAATGGGCGCAGCTCGTCGGCAGCTTGTGGGTAGCGGGCGAGGGCTTCGTCAACACTCAGGCCATCGTACAAGACCGCATCAAGCGCGTCGGCAAGCATGGCTTCAAGGCGGAATTCATAATCGTTCATGACAGACCCGCCATAATCGAATCGATGTCAACGCCCGACCGCGACAAATGCTTCGCGAGTGAACGCAATGCCCGGTGTTGCAAGGCTTTGATGGCGTTTGGTTTCTTACCCATAATCGTCGCGACCGTCTCGATACGTTCGCCTTCAATGAATCGCAGAATGATGACCTGTTGTTGATCTTCTGTCAGCAGGCCGATGGCTTCGCGCAATGTGCGTGCGGCATGACGCCGCACCAAATTCTCATCCATGTCCGGTGTGACGGCGATCTGATGCTTTTCGACATCGCTCTCGTCCGGTCGCCGATTGGTCTTGCGATAATGGTCGGCGATGCGGGCGTGCGCAATCGTGTATAACCACGCGACAAACGGTTTGCCCCGATCTTGATACTTGGGCAAGCCTTCTAAAGCCCGGGTGAAAATCTCGCTCGTCAAGTCTTCGGCGAGTTGCACATTGCTCGTCCGGTACGAGACATACCGAAAAACAGCCTGCACATTGGCTCGGTAAATTTGCGCGAAGGCGTCTGTGTCGCCCTGCTGCGCCTGTTGAATTAAGCGTCGTTCTTCAACGCGATCCACAACAGAATGTCCGATCTATCCGTCATGCGAAGCGGTCGCGTCTTTCATGACGTATACCGTCGCAAGTATGAAAAAGGTTATGGGATGCACATTTTGCCTTCATCCCAAATTCCTCTGAAAACAAAAGATGTTGCACTGCCAAGCCGCCAAGATTGCCTGATATGCAGCTTAACGATTAAATCAGGTAACGCGCCCCTACTGAGCCGTAATGAACCATAAACACTCGTTGTAGTGCCGCCGGAGGCTAAAAGCCATCCGGCTACCGAAATACCAAGCCTGCTTCAGCAGGCTGTTGGAGGGCAATTTTAGACAACTTGGTGGTTTTTGTGCCCCTAAACAGTGCCCTTCAGGGTACTTGTCTTGCCCGGTAGCCGGAGACTTC
>RFIA01000233.1 GCA_003695675.1 Chloroflexota bacterium | reverse complement strand
GCTATTCAGGCGAGAGTAAGTCTTCATCGGCTTCGGCATTGCGCACGAAAAGCACCGACCCAACAACCTGACTGAGTCGATGGATACGCTCGCTATATGCCGCGATTTCGTCATCTTTTGGCAGGCGCATCCCTATCAATGTCAAGTCGGCATAGACACTTCGCTCGGCAATAATGTCAAATAACGGCTGTGTCGTATCCTCGCGGACAAGTATCGTCGGTTCTGCATGAACGCGGACATTTTCCAACAGCGCTTGCATATACTGTTGGGTATCGTCCACTGCTTCTTCAGAATCGACGACGCGCAAGATATGAATCGTCGCATCGTGCCATGTCGGATGTTGTCGAATGATATGCGCCAACAACACCATCAGGTCGGCATTGCCACCACGACGTTGCCACCAAATATCAATCCGTTTGCGTTCACCATAACCGCGTCTCTCGTCATAACGTAGAAGCAAGACCGATTTGCGCAGCGCAACGAACCCCAACATCAATTCGAGTTGTGCCACACGTCCCTCGTGGGTGCTGCTCAAACCCAACAAAGCGACATTCGATGCCAAGTTGCCGATGCCGTGTGCTTGCACGACTATCAACGCGCCCTCTTTGAAGTCCGAGACGATTTCAACTTCAGCAAAAGCCTTCATCCCATGATCGTCGATATAACTGCGAATATGTTTGAGCGCCGTGTCACGCATCCCGCGCATATTCAATTCTCGCACATCGCCGACCAACAATTGGAAGAAGGTTACAATGCCTTGCCCTTGACTGAGCCACTCCGAAATTTCAATCAACTGTTGCCGATTATGTGGTTGCCCTGTGAAGACCATGATATTCGGACGCCAGTTGCGGACATGCCATTCACCAGCTTCAAGATTGAGCAGCGCAAAGCGTGACAACGCGAACCAAATACCGCTGCGGACATCGCCCCATGTGTGATTGAGGCTGCGGCGTTGCAAAATAATGAAGACGCTGTAACTGACAACGATAGCGACGAGAGTCGCTATTGGATTGATTAAAAACATCGCCGCGTAACATCCCAACGCCCCCAGCAATGACACCCCCGACGGAATATTAAAACGCGGGCGATAACTCGGATTGCCGACGAGCTTCTCGATTCCGGCGACGAGGTTGACCATACCATACGTGTTCAAGAAAAACATGGTGATGACGGGGGCAACGACGTTGAGTTCCCCCGCCCAAATGACGATGAGGGCGATAACGCCGGTTATCAACACGGCAGCGCGGGGTTCGGTGCGGCTGCCCATCCTGCCCGCCACCCAAGCCGGGACGACAGCATCGTTGGCAATCGCCTGCAAGGTGCGCGGCGCAGCGAGGATGCTGCCCAACGCCGATGACAATGTGCTCGCCCACACACCCGCCAAAATCAAGACCGGCCAAACAGCAATGCGTTCCATCGCTAGATTGTCGTTGATGAGTTGGTCTGCGGTGCCATTAAACGCCAGCAAAATAGCGACGAGAAAATAGATCGTGGCGGTCACAACAATCGAGGCAATCGTGCCGCGTGGGATACTTTTGCCGGGGTCTTTCAAATCGCCTGAGAGACTCGTCCCCACCTCGATACCCGTCACCGCCGGGAAGAACACCGCGAACACGGCCCAAAAACTCAGCCCGGCTGAGAAGTTTGCACTGAGCACCGGCTCTGACGATGTGTCGGATGTGAGACCGCCGAGAAAAAACGAAACTAATGAGGCGATGAGCACGGCGAGAATAATGAATTGAATCTTCAGGGCGAAGTCTGCGCCGACATAAGCAATCACAATAAAAACAAACGCGACCCCCGTGGCAATCAAACGCGGTTCCATCGATTGAAAAGGGTCGATACTCGTCAGCGCCTCGACAAAGCCAATGATGTAAAACGCGACCGAAATCGCTTGGGAAAGATACAGTGGGATACCGATAGCCCCGCCAATTTCAAGCCCGACTGAACGCGAAATCAAGTAATAATTGCCGCCAGCCCGCACGCGCATATTCGTCGCAACGGCAGACAATGACAGACCGGTCAACAATGAAATCATGTTGGCGATACCGATAATCGCCAACGCACCCCACAACCCGGCATTCCCGACAACCCAGCCGATGCGCAGGAAAAGGATGATGCCGAGAATGGTCAGAATATTGGGCGTGAAGACCCCGGCGAATGTTCCAAAGCGCCCTGCCTCAGAGGGAGCTGCCCCATTGGTCGAAAGTTGCAATTCCTGTGTCATAGGCCACCATTTGCTATTTTAACTGCAATCAAACACAGGCGCAGATTATATCATCAGCTTTTTCGGTTGTATAGCAGGCAGCATCTTACACCATCGCACACCGGATATGTTCTTACAACAAGCTGGGTGTTAAAATTCATGCGACACGCACGTCATGCCAAATTGAGGAGCACACACCTTGCCCACTCCATCCACTATGGGCGTTCTGGCCCACCCACAACGCCCGAATACCGCTCCAATTGCCAAAATGATTGCTGAGTCATTACGAAAAGCTGGTATCGAATGTTGGTTGTTCACCGAGTGGACGGAAGATGAAGTTATAGGGAAAGTTGAACATACGGACATGGTCGTCGCTATCGGCGGGGATGGGGCGATGCTGCGGGCGGCGCGGGTGTGTGCGTCCCATCAAAT
The DNA here is from genome assembly GCA_003695675.1 of Chloroflexota bacterium. Classification (GTDB taxonomy): domain Bacteria; phylum Chloroflexota; class Anaerolineae; order Aggregatilineales; family Phototrophicaceae. Next base: position 8,072 of record RFIA01000233.1, on the reverse strand, counting down.
TCCCGTGCTGGGGGTCAACAAGGGGTATCTCGGCTTTCTGGCCGAAATCAGCGATCCAGATACATGGGAAGCGCAGCTCCAAAAAGTGCTCCGCAACGAGTATTGGATTGAGCATCGCATGATGTTGTACACCGACATCATCCGTACCGATGGTACGGTGCGCGAAATCGGTCATGCACTCAACGACGTGGTACTCGGACGCAGTGTTGAAGCCCGCACGGTTCGCCTCGCCACTTACATCGACCGCCACTGGGCGACAACATACAATGCCGACGCGCTCATCATCGCGACGGCGACCGGCTCAACAGCCTATGCGCTGGCGGCGGGCGGCCCGATCTTACCGCCCGAATTGCGTAATATTTTGCTGGTGCCCGTCGCCCCACATCTGAGTATGGAACGTCCCATCGTACTGGCCGAAGGCTCGACCGTTTCGGTCATCGTCACGGCGGACACGCGAACACAAGTCGAAGTGACAATTGACGGCACTCGCATCTGCGACATCCAACCGGGTGACCGCTTGCAAGTACGGGCAAGCGAACATATCAGCCGTTTTGTGCGTCTGCGCGAACGCAATTATTTTTATCGCTCGTTGCTCAATCGCTTAGAGCCACGTCAATCGATTCGCACCGCGCCGGAACAAACACAGCTTGAGTAGCTTAGGAAAAGCGCGATGCGTCCGAAAATCGGCGCATGTAGGGGCGCAGCGCGCTGCGCCCCTAAAAAATACACACAACGTATTCATCATCGCACGACCATTGTGACACTTTTGCGTCCTTCGCGCCTTCGCGGCTATTTTTCATACTCTATTATCATTTCGTTTATATTGGCGTATAATGTGGCGACTTGAATAGCTTGAATAGCAGGATTTTTAGCGTGCAATCATTCACCGATTGCCGCTTGCTTTATCGTAATTGAATCGATCAACTTTAACTGAGGGCATTCGATGGCGACTGAAGAACACGTACACGAACACACCCACGAAGACGGACACGAGCATCAACACATGAGCGAAGATGGCTGGTCATATTGTGAAGTTCACCCCGACCGCGAGACGGCCTTACGTTGCAATAAATGCGGGCGCTTTATGTGTGCCGAATGTGCCGTGCAAACGCCGGTTGGGTATCGGTGTAAGGAATGCGTCCGCGAACAGGAAGATAAATTCTTTAGCGGGACAGCTCTCGATTACATCATCATTTTTGGCATCGCACTAGCCCTCAGCTTTGTCGGCGGCATCATCGTCGTCAATTTCTTGCGCTGGTTTCTGCTTGCGATTTTTGTCTCTGCCCCGATTGGCGGCGGCATCGGCGAAGTCGCCTTACGCGCAACCAAGCGGCGGCGCGGTCGCTATTCGGCACAGGTGGCGACAATGGGCGTCGTTCTCGGAGGAATAGCGTTCTTACTCGTCAATCCCATATCGGCGTTAATCTATATTGGTGTTGCCGGGAGCGCCATTTATAGCCGTTTTCAGATGCGAATATAGCGGATACTTGTTATAATAGCGCTCTGTTCCATGCAATCCCATGGTCATTGACGAGGGATGTGACCAGATAATTATAAAATATTGCACAAATTAAGTGAGGAGTTCAAGATGGGAAAGCGCATAATTACATTGCTGATGGCATTATCCGTCCTCATGATAGGCGGCGTGCTCACCATCGGCGCACAGGGGAGTCCAATAGGCGATTATGGTGACGCGCCGGACGGGATTGACGATGGCAATTTCCCGACACGCTTCGACACCAGCAACAGTCGTGTTGAAGGTCGCACCGGCCCGTATCATACTCTCGAAATACCCAGTGAATGGTTGGGCCGTGTACCGTCTTCTGAAGAAGGGCCGCGGCTCCCGCAAGATAATCGTGATGATGGCCTCAATGGAAATGTCGTCACCGTAGAAACAACGACCGAAGGCACTCGTTTCTTGAATGTTTTGGTTGACCTGAACAATGATGGTCAGTGGCAGATGAGTGACGCCGGTGACGAATGGGTCGTCAAAAATTTCGAGATCAATCAGGAACCCGGTTCAACAGATTATGTACTCGATGACCTAAGCAACCCGACCAACGGTTGGGTTCGCGTGACATTGACGAATGAACCGATTGACGAAGACCTCTTCGCTGATGTCGGCGGTTGGGACGGTTCTGGCCCGGCAGGCGGTTTCGTCGGTGGGGAGACGGAAGATTACGAAGGCGAGATTATACCGCCGCCAACTGCAACACCGATTCCACCAACAGACACTCCAGTGCCACCAACCGATACACCTGAACCAACCGACACGCCGGTGCCAACAGATACACCGACCGACACACCGGTGCCAACGGACACACCGACCGATACGCCGACAAATACACCAACAGATACACCGACCGACACACCAGTACCAACGGATACACCGACTCCAACAAACACGCCCACCGATACACCAACAAACACACCAACTCCAACAAACACGCCCACACCTATTCCGCCTGATGTGACGATAACCGATGCGATGGGCGACGAGTCTGGCGCGTTGACATTCACGGTCTCGCTATCGTCACCCGCACAACAAGACATCTCGATTGACTATTCAACGACTGCGGGTAGCGCGACTGCTGGTGTTGATTTCGTCGAAGCATCTGGCACATTGACCTTTGGGCCGGGCAGCGATTCATCACAAGACATCCTCATTGACATCATCAACGATGACATCTATGAAGCTGACGAGACCTTCACGATTACATTATCGAATGCGGTCAACGCGATTTTGGTGGACGACAGTGCTACGGGCACCATCGTCAATGATGATATTGTGCCGAATGTTTCAATTGCCGGTGGTTCAAGCGACGAAGCCGGTAGCATCGACTTCGTAGTCACACTGTCGGCAGCTTCCGAAGTCACAACGACAGTCGATTACGCGACCGTAGCGGGCAGCGCCGCGGCCGATGCTGATTTCGCTTCCGCATCTGGTACATTGTCGTTCGCACCGGGCGAAACCGAACAAACCATCACCATCAACCTGATTGACGATGCTGTCGCCGAAGATGTGCAGACCTTCACGGTTGTGCTGTCGAATCCGGTTGAAGCGGTTATCGCGACAGGCGAAGCTACGGGCGAAATCACCGACAATGACCCACCACCCGATGTGACAATCAGTGGTGGCTCTGGCGATGAAGCTGGTACAATCACATTCAATGTCGCGCTTTCGGCTGCGTCTGAGCAAACCGTCTCGGTTGACTACGCCACGTTGGGCGGCAGCGCCGAAGCCGATGTCGATTTCATATCGGATGCGGGCACACTGACATTCGCGCCGGGCGAAACGTCGCAAGATGTCGTCGTCGCGTTGATTGACGACACCATCCCCGAAGACCCGCAGAGCTTCACGGTCACCTTGTCGAACGTGGTCAACGCCAATATTGTCACTGAAAATGCTACAGGTGAAATCACCGATAATGACCCGCCGCGCGATGTGCGGGCGAATGCGGTTGTCGGTGCTGAAAACAATGCCTCCGGTGTGTTGTCATTCGCCGTGCGTCTCTCAGGCCGGGCGGAGCAAACCGTTACAGTCGATTACGCTACTCAAGACGGCACAGCCACAGCCGGTGAAGATTACAACGCCACATCCGGCACGTTGACATTCGCACCGGGCACAACTGTGCAGCGCTTCACTGTCGAATTGATCGATGACGACATTTTGCTCGAAGATGCAGAGACCATCAACATTCAACTCTCCAACGCCGTCAACGGCAACATCACGACGCCGCAAGTGACCGGCACTATCGTCGAAGACGACCGGTGTGAGGGCACTGCGGTGCAATTCGCCAATCTACGCACAGCCCCCGACACCGATTCGCAAATCGTCGGCGGCGCACGCCCGGGTGAGATGTTGGACATTCGCGGCATCACACAACGCGGCGATTGGTATCTCATCAATCATGGCACACTCGGCAATGTATGGGTAGCGAGCTTCCTCGTCCAACCGAGTTGTAATCCCGATGACTTGCCGATTATTCAATAATCGCAGGTAAGCGATCAAGACTATCGCCGGGTGTGCAAACGCCCGGCGATTTTTTATTTGCGCCCATATCCGTTTGCTGTTTTTGTCGAACGGGTGTTTAATACCGATCATATTGAATCTCCACAAACTAGAATTTTTGTTCTATCATCATAGCGGGGGGCAGGTAGGATAATTCCCCTAGAAAAGGTAAACCATGATACAAAGGAAGATGGCACTTTTACTAGCAATACTCGGTGTATTGCTGACAAGTGGATTGATGCTCACAACAGCAGCCGCTACACGAGTGCAGCTTGAGGGGGATTATGGCGACGCGCCGGCGAGTTATGCCAATGCGTTTCACGCCATCATCGGGCAGGAGTGGTTAGGATGTACCGATACGCCTTCTGTAACCGGCGAGACCACTCCCAAACGAGTCGATCTCGATGAGTTGGATGATGGTGTTTCGGCTGACGGAACTGTCTGCGTCACGATTGCAGAGAATGCGCTAGAAGGAGAGCGCTTCCTGAATATATGGATTGATTTGAATGATAATGGTTCGTGGGATAGTCCTGCTGAATATGCGATGAGCAATTTCACCATTCAGCAAATGCCGGGAACCAATATGGCCTATAGCTTCCCAGAAATTCGTGACAATTTCGGCAGTCATTGGCTACGTGTTTCGTTGACCCGACATCCATTGACCGAAATCAGTCGTGATGGCACCGTCAACGCCGACTTCGGTGAAACGGAGGATTATGGTACTGAGGCCGGATTCGATAGCCTCACCCCAACACCGACATACACCCCGACGCCGACTTCAACGCCAAGAGTACCCGAAGACCCTGTACCCCCAACACCAGAAAATCCAGAAGATTTACGTTGTGAGGATTTCGTCTTCTTCACCCGGCAAGATTTAGAACAGGCGCAGGAAGAGGGTGCGACGGCGTTCGAGATTGCCTTCGGTATCGCGCTCTCGGCAAACAACTCTACGGCGGTGCAACGCAGTTATGACGCCATGATTGAAGTGATGCAAAATAATCTACAAAATCAAGGCAATCAACCATTGAGCGATGCACTCATTGACGAAATGCTTGAGGCAGCACGAATCGCATGGGAAACACCAGAAGACACCGCCCCTCCGCCGGAAGAAGGTGCTCCCCCTGAAGACACATCGCCGGAAGATGAACAAGCTGCCCTGTGTGAAGGTTTTGTGAGCAGGCTTGATGGTATTTTACGCACCTTCGCCGCCAACAATGGACAAGTCGGGCGGTTGCGGTCGGCTATCGAGATGATACTCGCAACACCGGCAAGTGATACACCGGTCAACACACTCAACGGATTGTTAGACAATCTCGCCGGGTTGCCCGACGATACCCCGATTGATGACGCTTTAATCGACCAACTCCTCGACACCGCACGGGTCAAATGGCCGGAAGATGTCTTCAACACACTCAATCCCCCGCCACCACCACAAGATATTCAAGGTGGCGGCACGCATTCCATCTTCTTAGCGGCTGGAATCGACGATTGCCATAATCCAAATACACGGGAAACAGTACCCTGTGAACAAGGGTTACAACGTGACTTGATTGGCGTGACGTATGTATGGACAGAGACCGGCATGCAAGTGATTGTGGAAATACAGGGCACCCCGCTAACCGAAACGCCGGATTGGGCATCGCTCATCAACTTTGATCTTGACGGCAATCCATCCACAGGCGATCAAGGCTTGGGCAATGGGCACAATATGGGGGTTGATGCCAATGTCTTCATTTTCAATAGCAGTGAAGGAAATGATGATATTCGAGTCTTTGAAATCCGCGATGAGAACGGCAATGTGACCGACACATTTGACATCACAGAAAATGTCGAAATTGATGAGAATACATTCACCGTCGATATACCGCCTGAGATCATCGCCGACTTATCGACTTTGAATATCCGCACAGGTCCCGGTAGCACACCATGCCAACCCATTAGCAGCACGCCATCGCCGGGGAGCAATTTACCCGCTTGCGAAAACACCACGAATACCGTCGTCGAATTAATTGGCGTGGGTGATAACGCCGCGTGGGATCATGCACCGGGTTTTGATGACAACTTCGCTGTTGATTCATTCTTCGATGTTTTCACAGAGATTTCAATCGATGGTGGCGAAACCTTCGCCCCACCCGATGAAACCCGCAATACCTGCTCGGTCACAGTCAACGGCAACAGCAATCTCCGCGCCGGGCCGGGTACTGATCGCGCTGTTGCCGGGTCTGCACGCGGGGGGCAAACCGTCATCGCCGATGGCCGCATACTCGCAGAAGACGGTTTCGTGTGGTTTCACCTAGACACCGGTGCATGGATACGCTCTGATCTTGTGACAGAGGGCGGCGGGTGCGACAATTTATTTGACTTAGCCCTATGTCAACCGGCTGAAGCAATTCTTGATACCGAGGCGTTTGCCACCTGTCCGTAAAATCAGCACGATATACAACCGAGGGAGCAATTTCCCTCGGTTGCATATCTCACCGTGTCGCACAAAAACGCATGATATATAATAGAGAGCATTCGACAATTTGAGGGACAATATACGGGCATCATGCTTGAAGAACTTCGCATTCAGAATTTTGCCATCATCGATGAGTTAGAGTTGACTTTCGACGCCGGGTTCAATGTCATCACCGGCGAGACGGGCGCGGGTAAATCGATCATCATCGATGCGGTTGAATTGCTGCTCGGTGGCAAAACCAACACCACTTTCGTCCGCAGTGGCGCCGACCGCGCTTTGATTGAGGGCACGTTCGTCCTCAACGACTTTACCCGTGCGGTTATCACACCGATCTTACAACGCGAAGAATTGCTCGACGACGATGAGCAAAACGATTACATCACACTCGCCCGCGAGATTCGCAGCAAAGGACGAGCGACGGCTCGCGTCAATGGCGTCACCGTCAGCAACGATGTACTGCGCGAAATCGGCGAAGTGCTCATCGATATTCACGGGCAAAGCGAGCACCTCTCGTTGCTCAAGGCGCGGCAGCATATCAACCTACTCGATGATTATGCCGACTTGCTCGAAGTGCGTAGCGGGTTGGCGCAAGTTGTCGAAACACTCAACGGTGTGCGCGACGAGATCAAAGCGCTGATTGAAGATGAAGAGGCGCTCAAACGACGCGCTGAGCGTCTGCGCCACGAAGTCGAAGAAATCGACGCGGCAGAACTCAAGCTCGACGAAGAGGACGAACTCCGCGCCGAACGCAAACGCCTCGCCAACAGCGAACAACTCGCGACCCTGACGGCACAGGCGACGATTCTGCTGCACGGCGACGACGAGGCCGATGAACAAGTGTCGGCAGTTGACCAATTGATGGAAGTCTCGGTGTTGCTCGGCAAATTGGCGCAAATCGACCCCGAACTCGATGACGACCGCGACCTCGCCGACAGCCTCAGTGCGCAAGCCGAAGAACTTGCGTTGTCGATGCGGCGTTACAACGACTCGATTGAGTACAATCCCGAACGGCTCAATGAAATCGAAGAACGCCTTGAAGTCATCGGCGGCCTCAAGCGGCGTTATGGCGGCACGGTCGAAGCCGTCTTGGATTATGCCGAGCGCAGCCGCAAAGAACTCGACAACATCGAACACAGCGAAGAACGACTCGCAGCACTGCGCGTGCAAGAGAAAAAGCTGCTTGAACACATCGGCGAACTCGGCAGCCGCATCAGCACGGCGCGGGCCAAAGCGGGCAAGACACTCGCGCAGGGCATCATCGCCGAACTCAACGATTTGCGGATGCAGCACACCCGCTTTGAAGTCAAAATCGAACAACGTGAAGACCCGGACGGATGTTACGTCGGGGACAAACGTCTCGCCTTCGACGCGACCGGCATCGACCGCGTGGAATTCATGATGAGCGCCAATCCGGGCGAGCCATTGCGCCCGTTGGTGAAGGTCGCTTCCGGCGGCGAGACGGCGCGTATCATGCTCGCGCTCAAACGTGTCTTGTCACAAGCCGACCACACCCCGACGCTGATCTTCGACGAAATCGATCAAGGCATCGGCGGGCGCATCGGCGCGGTCGTCGGTGAAAAATTGTGGGCGCTCAGTGACGGG
>RFIA01000028.1 GCA_003695675.1 Chloroflexota bacterium | reverse complement strand
GAATTGCTCTATATTTGACACGACATTACGACAAATTTTTACTTGCTGTCTGCTTTGAATACAGAATCGTGCATCAACAATTTCTCTATTGTGGTGATAGAATATTGTTTCGTCTATATTGACAGATGTTTGCCACCGTTAGGAAATAGGAACTTTCATGTTGTTTCGATTGTTGATGATAATAAACATTGCCATGTTGACAAGTATTCCCGTGAGTGCTTTTCAATCTGCTGGCGGAGTCATTCAAATCACCCGCCAAAATGCTGACGCAGTGACAATTTTAGATGTTGTGGCCTTTAATGAAAATATTGCTTCGATCATATACCCCGCATCAGGCACAGATTATGCTTTGGCATCAGATTTTGCAGTACAAGTGTGGGATTATGCTAGGCTTGCTTTGTTGAATCAGGGTATTCAGGTTTCAGGCCGTATCGCCGGCTTGTCTTATTTTAACCACAATCAAACTGACTCGCTGGCAATCTATCATGGTGCTGGTGAAGAAGACGGGGCGATTATTGAATTTTGGGATCGCTTTGGCACGCAACAACAGAGTGCTTTGCATTTGCAAAATGCTAAAGGGCAGGTTGTTGCGCATTTTCTCGAGAATACGCCACTGCTTGCTACCTATGATGCGTTTGGGGCAAATTTTGCGATCAACATCTGGGATATACGCGACGGCTCATTGCTGCATACTTTTGACGGTCACACGCGCGAAATTCTCGGTCTCGATTTTGCTGCGGGTTCTGAACGATTGATCTCCTATGCCCGCGATAACACTATTCGGGTGTGGAATTTGAGAACAGGCGCGGAAGAAATTTTTTTTACGCATGAAGATGTATTGAATGTCGATTATAATGCCGCTAAAAATCTTCTCGTATCTGGCAGTGTGAATGATGTTCGGTTATGGGATGTCGATACTGGTGAAGCAGTCGCTGTCTTGCCACACGAGACGTTTGTCGCCGATGTTGCTTTTAACGCCGATGCGACTCTATTGGCAACAATTGATGGCAACAATATTCATTTGTGGGATGCCGAAACGGGTGCAGAACGCATGACTTTAACAGGGCACGAAAGTAGCGTCAGTGGAATTCTTTTCTCTCCCGACAATGATTTGTTGGTGTCTTATGATAATCCGTTTTTAGGAATGCCGCCGAGTATACGCCTGTGGGATGTGTCTACAGGTAATGTGATGACTATCATTTCAATTGGCACTGAATCAAATATTGCCGATGTTTCATTTAGTCCCGACGGCAGTACACTGATGGTTTTGTCTGGCGGGGGCGTGTTGTTATACGGCGTTCCGTCCGATACACGACCGGCCGCTGGGACGATACCGGCACGCATAATCCCGTCATCAGTCAATTTGCGCTCTGCGCCGTCTTCGGCTGCTGAAGCATTTGATGTTGTGTTCAGTCAAGTTGTCCTCGTTTCTGGACGTGACGTCACCGGGCAGTTTGTATATTTGCCAGAATTTGATGGCTGGGTGCGCGCTGGTTCAACCTATATTGATCTCAAAGGCATTCCGCTTGAAACTTTGCCAATCGTAGAAACGGGATAAGATTTGTTAAGATCAAAGCCGCCTGACATTCGAGTGAGGCGGCTTGCGTTTGTGATAGGGTTGGTGCAGCAAATTATTCGCTACTGGTATCTGCCTCACTGCTTACGGGCACTTCTCCACCGATTGCGTGTTCACCTTCGCGTTCCATCTTCTCTTTTTTATATTCATAAGCCAGTGACTGCTCGGTGTTGGCATCAAAGATATGGACATTATCCATGTTGATTGCCACGCCGAGTTTATTCCCAATGCGTGCGTCTGTTCGCGGGTCTGTTCGTGCGATGAATGTTTTGCCGCCAGTTTCAAGATAAAGAATCATTTCATTCCCCATCTGTTCAACGACATCGACATTGGCTTCGATGACAGATGGTGTGATGCCCGGGGGTTGGTAATTGACATCATGAATATCTTCAGGTCGTATGCCGACAACAACTTTGCTTCCTGCGTGTGATTTGTATGGTTCGGCGATAGAAGCGGGAATATTGACGGCGAAGACGCCGGTGTCGAGCCTGAGCGATCCATTATTTTCTGTCAGTTCGGCATCGAAGAAATTCATCGACGGGCTGCCAATGAACCCACCAACGAAAATATTCGCAGGGTTGTGATACAAATTGAAGGGGGTGTCAATTTGTTGTAACACGCCTGCGTTGAGTACACAAATACGAGTGCCCATTGTCATCGCCTCGACTTGGTCGTGGGTTACGTAAATGAATGTCGTTCCCAATCGTTGGTGCAATTTGCTGATGAAAGAGCGTGCCTCAACGCGCAATTTCGCGTCGAGATTAGAAAGCGGCTCGTCCAGCAAGAAGACAGCCGGCTCGCGGACGATGGCTCGCCCTACGGCGACACGTTGTCTTTGCCCACCCGAAAGTTGGCGCGGGCGGCGGTCAAGGAGATTTTCAATACCGAGACTCTTGCTTGCTTCGCGGACGCGCTGATCGATAATGTGCTTTGGGGTTTTACGGAGTTTGAGGCCGAACGCCATATTGTCATAAACTGTCATGTGTGGATACAGCGCATAACTTTGAAAGACCATCGCCACATCGCGGTCTTTAGGGGCAACATTGTTGACGACACGATCACCGATCCGAATTTCACCACTAGTAATCTCTTCAAGGCCGGCAAGCATTCGAAGGCTTGTTGACTTCCCACAACCTGATGGCCCGACAAATACAAGAAATTCTTGATCTGCAACCTCAATATTTAAATCTTTAATGACTTCAGTGTCGCCATAACTTTTATATACGTGATCGTAAGTGACGCTTGCCATGCATCTCCTCCTGAGTAGTATAGGAATTTGGCTGATAAGTTTGTTAAATTTGCACAGAGTTTTTGCTTTACAGAAATTCTGCTATTTTGTCTACAGGATTATAATGCTTTCTTTGGACTTTGCCAAATCAAATTTTTTGGCGGGTTAAATTGCCTGATGATGGGATGATCGCTTCTATGCAAAACGTAAATGCTGAAATTATTAGTATTGGTACAGAGATACTTTTGGGGGAAATAACCGATACAAACTCGGTTCATATTGCGCGAAAGTTACGCGATATAGGGGTGAATTTATATTACATGACATCTGTTGGCGACAATCAACAGCGCATCACCGATGTCATTCGCACAGCACTTTCCCGTTCCCACATCGTTATCACGACGGGTGGTCTTGGCCCAACGGTTGACGACATGACTCGTCAAGCTGTCGCGGCGGCTACAAATCGCAGATTAGTATTTCATCAAGAGCTGCTTGACGCAATCGCTGAGCGGTTCGCGCAATTTCGCGTTGCCATGACGGAAAATAATCGACAGCAAGCCTATCTCCCAGAAAATGCAATCGTCATCAAAAATCCTGTGGGGACTGCACCGTCATTTATTGTCGAGCATGAAGGTCGAGTCGTCATTAGTCTACCCGGTGTGCCGCGCGAAATGAAGTTTCTGATTGATGAACAAGTTATACCCTATCTGCGGCGACAATTCGATCTCGGCGATAATATTATTTTGACTCGAATATTGCGAACTGCTGGCATTGGAGAAAGTTCGCTGGATGATTTGCTCGGGGGCGATTTGTTGAATCGGAGCAATCCAACAGTTGGCCTAGCTGCACATGCCGGGCAAACGGACATTCGCCTCACGGCAAAAGCGGATAGCGAAACACTTGCGGCCAATATGCTTTCTGCTATTGAGGCAGAAGTGCGAGAGCGCGTTGGCGATTATATTTTTGGTGTGGATGACGCCAGCCTTGAACGGGCGCTTATCGACTTGATTCGGACTCGTGGCACGACGCTCGCCATTACCGAAGTTGGCAATCAAGGGGCGTTGGCGCAGCGGCTTAAGTCTGCTGACTCCGACACGACTTATCTACTTGATGCTTCAAATTTTGATACCCTTGTGGGGCTGCAACAATCCACCTCTCTCAAAAGACAGCATTCGATGCGAGAATTTGCTGAGCAGTTGGCTTTTCATGTTGCGCAAAAGTCGTCCGCATCAATAGGTGTTGCAATTATCAGTCGGCACGATATGGATGAAATACACGCCGACGCCGAGGAAGGGACCGCCATGGCAGTATATTCGCCCGAAAGGACAGTTTCTCGAGTTTACGGCTTCGGCGGCAATACTGAAATTGCTTCAGTCTGGACGAGCACATGGACGATGGCAATGATTTGGCGATTGCTTCAAGAATTGCCGACTACGTGACCAAGTTGCACTGTTGACGCGAAATAAAAAACTAGCGACCCGATTTATTGGACGCCCCGTAAAACCCAGCAGCTTTAGCGTTGGGATATAAGGGGCTATGCCTTTCAGCTTTAGCTTGACAACATGCCGTTTTTTTGGAACAGTGATGCTTGAAGCCGTAAAACAATATCGAAGAGCAGAACAATGTCTGAATGCGTGACCGAAGTACGGCGGACATACAAATATCGGATGTATACCTCGTCGCATGACAGACATCTGCACGACGTGATTAACATTTCGGGCATCATCTGGAATCATATCACGGCCTTGCAAAAACGCTACTACCGCTTGACGGGCAAGCACATCCCGATTGGCACTGGTTTTAGATCGAGATCACAATGCAGCCATCAATATTCTTGCGTTGGGGCATCAACGCATACTGTCTCAGTCGGAGGAAGACCCCGCGACAGCGCGGCATCCGGCGCTTACCGCAGAAGCCTGAGCTACTTTAGACTTGGGCGTATGTCACGGTGAGTGGTGAGGCCTTGTTTGAAATTCTGCGCCATGAGAATCCTATAATAAAAGACACTTCTTGATAAATGGGGTACACATGGAAGATTTTAGTGGACGCGAAATCAAAGGATACGTCCTAGAGAGTCTCATCGGTGAAGGGGGATTTGGGGCGGTTTATCGAGCGTATCAATCTATTGTCGACCGCGAAGTTGCCATCAAGATTATTCTGCCGATGTTTGCCAACGACCCCGAATTCATTCGACGATTTGAAACAGAAGCTCAGTTAGTCGCTCGCTTAGAACATCCTCACATGGTGCCGCTTTATGACTTTTGGCGTGGGGCAGACGGCGCTTTTTTGGTCATGCGCTATTTGCGCGGTGGCAGCTTGCGAGACGCTCTAGCTAAGGCGGGGCACTTCGAGCCGCATGAAGTGTCTCGTATATTGACCCAAATCGCTTCGGCGCTCACAGTCGCGCACCGGCAAGGTGTTATTCATCGCGACTTAAAGCCGGGCAATATCCTTCTTGATCTTGATGGCAATGCCTATTTGTCCGACTTTGGTATTGCGAAGAATCTGGAACAAGAAACTGAGATCACGCAAGCGGACTTAGTGATCGGCTCACCGGCTTATCTTTCGCCAGAACAGGTACGTAGCGAGCCAGTGACTCCTCAAAGCGATATTTATAGCCTAGGCAATGTGCTTTACGAACTGCTCACCGGCGTGCATCCATTTCCCAATGTTGCGCCTACCGGTCTTTTGTTCAAACATTTGAATGATCCGCTCCCGGCTTTACAAGAACATTCACCTGATCTGCCAGAAGAACTCAATCAGGTTATTCAACAAGCCACAGCCAAAGACCCCGCGCAACGGTTTGCCGATGTTTGGAGTTTGGCGGTTGCTTTTCGACGTGCCATTCGTGAGGCGGGGTTAGAGGCTGCTACCGATTCAAATGCGCCGCTTGTCCACACTACGGGGCATTTTTCGGCCATCGATACAAGCGCATTCCCAACTGTTTTAGAGAATCCGTATAAGGGTTTGCAGGCATTTGAAGAAGCTGATGCAGCCGACTTTTTTGGCCGCGACGAATTGATTAATCGACTCATTTCACATTTTTCACGTCAAGCGGATGCCCCATCAAAATTCCTCGCCATCGTCGGGGCGAGCGGTAGCGGTAAATCGAGCGTCGTAAAAGCAGGGTTGATTCCAAGATTGCGGGCTGGTGCATTGCCGAATACAAATCGCTGGTTTTATGCTGAAATGGTGCCGGGTACCGATCCTTTTGAGGAGTTGGAGGCGGCGTTATTACAAGTTGCTGTGAATCCACCCGAGAGTTTGATCAACCAATTAGAAGATAATGAGCGAGGCTTAATTCGCGCCATCAAACGGATTTTACCGGACGACGAGACCGAGTTATTTCTCTTTATCGATCAATTTGAAGAGCTTTTCACTTTGATTGAGGATGAAGCACGACGAGCCGCATTTCTCAAGATTCTCGCTGTTGCTTTGCGCGACATACGCTGTCGTTTGCGAGTTGTGATCACGTTGCGTGCCGACTATTATGATCGTCCGTTACTGTATACCGATTTTGGAGAAATCGTTCGTGAAAATACCGAGATTATCTTGCCTCTATCTCCCGACGAATTAGAACAGGCTATTGCCGCTCCCGCCGAGCGCGTTGGCGTTTCCTTCGAGACCGGCTTGATTAGCGCGATTGTTGCCGAGGTCAATAATCAACCCGGCGCTTTGCCGTTGTTACAATACGCTCTTCGTGAATTGTTTGAGCGACGGCAAGATCATTCGCTGACGTTAGAGGCTTATCATAATACCGGGGGTACTTTGGGGGCGTTGACACATCGCGCCGACCAAATTTACGAGTCGCTAACCGAAGAGGAAGCGCAGGTCGCCCGTCAGATTTTTTTGCGATTGGTTACATTGACTGAAGACGGAGATGCCACCCGTCGTCGTATGACTCTGAAAGAATTGGACAGCATTGATGTAGACCGTAAAATTGCTGATCGCGTTATTGCGATGTTCGGCAATCACCGTCTATTGACATTCGATCATGATCCGATAACACGGACACCAACGATTGAGGTTGCACATGAAGCCCTTATTCGCGGATGGGAGCAATTACAGGAGTGGTTGGACGAAAGTCGCGAAGACCTCCTGCTGCATCGTCGTTTGGCTGCTGAAGCGGCTGATTGGATCAAAGCCAATCGCGATTCGAGTTTTCTTGTGCGTGGTACGCGCCTAGAGCAATACGAAATCTGGATTGAGAATAATGATTTTGTTTTGTCCAAAGATGAACAAGAATTCTTTGATGCAAGCATTGCCGCACGCTTAGCGCGTGAAGCACAAGAAGCGGCTCGGCAGCGTAGAGAAGAAGAATTGCGGAAGCGGGCGGCCAATCGACTGCGGACACTTGTTGTTGTCATGGTTATTGCAACGGTTGTTTCGGCTGGTTTGGCAGTGACTGCTTTGAACAGCCAAACAAGGGCGGAAGAACGGCGAAAGATCGCTGAGCGAAATGCACGCGAAGCGCGGAGTTTGGTTCAAGCTGCGGGTGCTCAACAAGCAGTTGACAATCGAAACCCTGATGTTGCCATGGCTCTCGTGTTATTTGCAAACGATATGGACGCTCCCCCTGCGCAATCTCAGAGTATACTGGCCGATGTTGCTTATCCTGCTGGGACTCGCAGGCGATTTGTTTTTGATCAGGATGGCGCTGCCGAAAGAATTATCGACGACGTTGTTTTAAGTGCTGATGGTCGGTATGTGCTTTCAAGTGCTTCTGACGGACTCATTCACCTTTGGGATATAGAAGCTGAAGAGATTGTCCAAACAATTGGTCAACGGAATATTCGAGCGGATACTGTCGCATTAAGCCCTGATGGTACGCTAGCGATGGTTAACGCCGGGCCAATTTTGCAATTATGGTCTCTTGAGGATGGTCAATTAATACGGAGTTTTCGTGGCCATGCCTCTCGAATATTGGATATTCGATTTGAACACGGTGGGCAACGCGCATTTTCAGCTTCGACTGATGGGACAATTCGTATGTGGGATGTGAATACAGGCGACCAGCTGCGCCTTTTCACGGAGCATCGTGGTTCTGTCGTTTCTCTGGCACTTAGCGCTGACGATTCGCGATTGGTTTCAGGTGGTAGCGATAATACCGTTCGCATTTGGGATGCGCAGACCGGTGAGATGTTACAACTCCTTGAGGGGTTTGTTTCGACGATAAACGCTGTTGATGTGAGTTCTGATGGACAATTTGTGTTGGTGGGCACGGCAAATGGCAGTATTACCCTATGGGATGCAATATCGGGGGATCTCGTCCAAGAATTCAATGGGCATACAGGGAGCATTAGTGGTTTAGCCTTTGGCCCGAATGAAGAATTGGCAGTCTCGTCTTCTTTTGATCGTAGCATAATCATTTGGGATGTTGCTTCTGGTCGTATCGTGCGTCGACTCTTCGGGCACAGTGACCGTGTATCTGCTATTGATTTCAGTTCAGATGGGCAGACGATTTTATCGGGTTCGTGGGATGGTAGCTTGCGTTTGTGGGATGTTCGTCACGGCGCCCTATTGAATACGTTTGTCGGACATCAAGATCGCATTTTGAGTGTGGCGATGACGTCCGATACATCATTGGTGGTGTCTGGTTCGCGAGACCGGAGTGTGATGGTGTGGGATGCTAATACCGGACAACCGGTACACACATTCCTCGAACATAGCGATAATGTGACCGGCGTCGCTCTGAATCCTGAGGGTACGCAGGTCGTGTCGTCCGACCGCGATGGCAACGTGTTACTATGGGATATTCAGAGTGGCGAGGTTCTGCGTCGTTTTGAGCATGATGCCCCCGTGGATAGCGTTGCATTTGACCCGACGGGTCGTTTGATTGCGTCAGGCAGCGACGATGCGTTTGTTGTTTTGTGGGAGGCTGCGACAGGTTCAGAAATACGGCGCTTCGTTGGTCATCAAGATCGTGTGGTGAGTATTGCCTTTAATCCGGATGGCAGCCAATTCGTAACTGCCTCGCGTGATGATACGTCTATCATATGGGATGTCGCGAGTGGGGATGTGGTTCATCAGTTAGAGGGGCATTCAGGTACCGTCAACGCTGTCGCATTTAATTCAGATGGCACACTCGTCGCAACTGCCTCATCTGACGCCACAATAATTTTGTGGGATGCTGATACCGGCGAGCAAATCCGCCAATTGATTGGGCATGACAGCGGTGTGACCAGTGTGGCGTTTAGCCCTGATGGTGATTATCTTTTGTCCGGGTCAACGGATGATTCATTAATTCTATGGAATGTCGCAACGGGCGAAGTTTTGCGCCGGCTAGAAGAACATAATGGTGATGTGACTTCAGTTGTGTTTGGGGCAGACGGCAAGACTGCGCTTTCGGGTTCGGTTGATGAGCGCTTAATTTTATGGCGCATTGATTCGCTTGAAGAGTTAATACGCTGGACGAAAGCGAATCGATTTGTGCCCACGCTTGATTGTGTCACTTTAATGCAATATCAAATTGATGATGCAGCGTGTTCGTCTTAAGAATGCAGCGTGCTATGGCTTGAGCGATTTCAGGATGAGTTGCGATATGATATGGGCTAAGACACAAATTGAGAAAATGGATGGCTGACCACCGAACCTTTGAACATCGGTCACGGATTGCAACGACGGCGGAAGCGTTGTTTGCTTTTCATGCCGCTCCTTCCGCGTTGTCTGATTTGATGCCACCCCTAACATTTGTGCAAGTGTTGCGCGATGACCGCACGTCACTCACAGACGGCGAATTTGAATTTCGAGTGTGGTTTGGGCCGATACCGATACGGTGGCTGGCGAATCACGAACCCGGCTCGACACAATGGTCATTTATTGATCGCTTGCTCGCCGGGCCGATGCCTGTCTGGGTGCATGAACACACCTTCCGCGATGTTGATGGTGGCGCGGAGTTGCTCGACCACATTATTTTCCAGCATCCGACAGGCATAAAAGGTGTTCTCACCCGATTGCTTTTTGATGGAATGGCGCTCCGATTGTTGTTTATATATCGTCACTGGCAAACGAAACGAAAGTTGGAACAATAGATACTTGCGCAACTGCCATACGGGAGGATAGTAGTTCATGCTGCTTGCAGGCGACATTGGAGGAACGAAAACGATACTCGCCGTCTACACGGTTGAACATGGCCCGCGAACACCTATCGTAGAAGAAACCTTTCCGAGTGATGATTATCACAGCCTCGAAGCGATGGTGCGGCAATTCTTGCAACAGAATCACCTTGACCCAGATGAAATTAGACACGCGCGTTTTGGGATTGCTGGGCCGGTCATTGGTGGTCGTGCCAAAGTGACGAATTTGCCGTGGGTGGTTGATGAAGACGAAATGGAAGCCTCGCTGGAGTTGCAGTCAGTACGGTTATTCAATGACCTCGAAGCAATTGCCGTTGGTGTGCCATTTTTAGAACCCGAAGACGTTTTAGTCATTAATGAGGGGAACGCTGTTCCTCATGGTTCGATGGGTGTTATCGCGCCGGGTACGGGACTTGGTGAAGCCTATCTGACGTGGAACGGTGAGCGATACGAAGCCTTCGCGTCGGAAGGGGGGCATGTGGATTTTGGCCCGACCAACGATCTTGAGACCGAATTGCTGATATTTTTGCGGAAACGATTCGGACGTGTGAGTTATGAACGAGTCTGTTCAGGTATTGGCGTCCCCAATATCTATGATTTTTTGAAGGAGTCTGAGTATGCACAGGAACTTGCAGAGGTGCGCGAGCAGCTCAAAAATGCCGAAGACCCCACGCCGATAATCTTCAACGTGGCAAAAACTTCTGAACTCAATTGCAAATTGTGCAAGAAAACGGTGGAGATGTTTGTCTCTATTCTTGGCGCAGAAGCCGGGAATCTTGCGTTGAAGATCATGGGAACGGGGGGTATCTATCTCGCGGGGGGGATTCCACCACGCATTATTGATTTGTTGCAGCAGGATGAATTTTTCGCCGCCTTTGTCAATAAAGGGCGTATGGCGGATATGCTCAGGAATATACCCGTACAAGTGATCTTGAATAAGAAAGTGGCGTTATTGGGCGCTGCTTGTCATGGTCTACAAGCTTTTTAGGATCGAGACACGTTTTTAACGGATTACTTTCGGGTGAATTGCACAGAAAAAATTGGTCATTTGATGGCCTTGATTTTTGTGAATGTCGCGATATGCTTGTCGCATGATGAATTTGCGGAATCGGTCTAAATTTCGTATTCGCCGCCGCCGTACCCGTCATCTATACACGGGTGTGGGGATTTTGCGCTTATGCCGACCGGTCTGATATTTTCAAGATTTCGACATTGTGACCCCGCATCAAACGGGGTTTTTTATTTTGTATCATTGCGCATGAATGAGCGTGCTACACGTCAGGAGAAAAGACATGACTAACGAAAAGGTCAACAAAGTTGTTCTCGCCTATAGTGGCGGGTTGGATACATCGGTTATCGTGCCGTGGTTGAAGAATAACTATGGCTGCGAGGTGATTTGTTATACAGCCGATCTTGGCCAAGAAGAAGAATTGGATGGACTCGAAGAAAAGGCCAAGAATTCGGGTGCGAGCAAAATATACATTGAAGATGTGCGAGAAGAATTCCTGACGGATTTTGTCTTCCCGACATTGCAAGCTGGCGCCGTTTACGAGCGTGAATATTTGCTGGGTACATCGTTTGCGCGTCCGTTAATCGCCAAAAATCTCGTCAAAATTGCCGAAAAAGAAGGTGCCGACGCAATTGCACATGGCTGCACAGGCAAGGGAAATGATCAAGTGCGTTTTGAGTTGACAGCGATGGCGCTCAATCCCAAGCTGAAAGTGATTGCCCCATGGCGCGAATGGGACATCCGCAGTCGAGAAGATGCCCTAGCGTATGCGGCAGAATTTAATGTGCCGGTATCTCATACCGAGAAAGATATTTACAGTCGCGACCGCAATATCTTTCATCTCAGTCATGAGGGGGGGCGGCTTGAAAATCCATGGAATGAACCGGAACCGGAAATGTTTCAATTAACGGTTTCGCCGGAAGATGCGCCCGATGAAGCGCTTTATCTCGAAATTGGATTTGAGAAAGGTGTGCCAACGAGCATCAATGGTGAGAATCTAAGTCCGGTCGAGTTGTTCACTCGTCTGAATAAAATTGCGGGACAGCATGGCATTGGTCGTGTTGATATTGTTGAGAACCGCCTTGTCGGTATGAAGAGTCGCGGGGTATACGAGACACCGGCGGGCACCTTGTTGTTGAAAGCGCATCAAGCATTGGAAAGTATCTGCTTAGATAAATACACGATGCACTACAAAGATTTTGTGGCGGTTCGTTATGCCGAACTTGTCTATAACGGGCAGTGGTATACGCAATTGCGCGAAGCCTTAGATGCCTTCGTCCAAGTTACTCAACAAACTGTGACGGGGGATGTGCGGGTTAAGTTATATAAAGGCAATGTCATCGTTGTCGGGCGTAGAAGTCCATTCAGCCTTTATCGCGAAGATTATGCCTCGTTTGGTGAAGAAGATGTGTACAATCAGAAAGATGCCGAAGGCTTTATTCATCTCTTTGGTCTACCGCTGAAGGTTGGGGCATTACTTTCGATTGATGGCGGTGGGCAGAGCCACTATCTCAGACCCGATTATAGTAAGTTCAAACGCGACTAATCGCACAGTCGCTAAACTTACTGACGAGCGCTGCCCGTTTGTGGTGGCGCTCATTGCTTAACAGCATGACAACTGCCGCTGGACAATCGTCTATCGCAGGGTACAATCCTTCACCGACTGTTTTTAATTATATTGGCTGGCTGTTGCCTTGCATTGTTGTAAGGAGTTTTGCATGTCGAAATTTTATCGGGGCGGAGTGTTAGTTGCCCTGCTTTTACTTATTGCCGTTGGTAGCCCGACTGCGATATTCGCACAAGATGAGAATACAATTGTCGTCACGGGGTCGGGCATTGCGGCGCCTTTGTTTGAAACGCTCGTCGATGCCGGTGGCGACCGCGTTGACGTTTCGTTGACAGTGACGGGAACGCGCAGTGGCTTCGAGGCGTTTTGTGGCGGCGAATCGGATATTGTGATCGCTAATCGCGCAATTACTGTCGATGAAGAGGCGCGTTGTCAAGAGAATGGTGTAGAATTTCTCGAATTTCTCGGCGGGCATAATATTCTTGCGCTCATTGCACATCCTGATGCCGAGATTGGTGACTGCCTGACTACATTGGATCTTGATGCGGCTTATGCGCCGAGTTCTGAAGGCGAGAATACCAACTGGAATCAGGTTTTGAGTGCTGGCCCCGATTTAACGTTTGCGCCATTTGTTCCGCCGGTCGATACGCCCACATTCGCTTTACTTGACCGCCTTGTGGATGGCGATGGTGTGCGCGGTGATGCGACGATTGGTGAAGACGATGCCGCCGTCGTCTCGGCTGTGGCGACGACAGAGGGTGCGTTGGGGGCTGTCAGTTTGAATGCTGCGCAGTCGGCTGCTGATCGGATTCAAATTCTTGAATTAGATGTTGCAGATTTGGGCTGCGCTGCGCCATCTGCCGAGAATGTGGAAGGACGCCTCTATACGGCTGCTGATCGTTTATTCTTTTATGTTAATCCGACGACACTTGATAAAGCTGGCGCTGGCGACTTCTTGAATTTCTTATTTCAAGATTCGTCGCGTGTGTTTGCCGGTGTTGCGGGATTTACACCTGTGACCACCGAGAGCAATGGGCGCAACCGCGAAATATTGACGACTGTCGCTACCGGTCGTGTTTTCAGTCGCGACGTTGTCGCTTTTGAAATTCCCGAAACATTGGCTGGACAAATATCAATTGCTGGTGCTGCGCTCGGCGAACAATATATTCAAAGTTTGTCTACCGCATTTACCAGTGAATATTTTGCTGTTTCTTCTGATGTGCAAGTTGTTGGTGCGACGACGGGTTTTCGACGTTTGTGCAATGATGAGATCGATGTGGTGATTGCGTTTGGCGCTCCGTCGGATGAGCAGCTTGAAAGTTGCGAGGCGAATAACGTTTCGTTTGAAACTTTTGATCTTGGCGCTATCGTGGTTGTCCTGATTGCGAATGCCGATACGCCTTTCCTCAATTGCTTGACTACTGAGCAGTTGACGACCGTGTGGAATGCAACATCTGCCAATGAAATTACAAATTGGTCGCAAGTTGACAGCGACTTCGACGACGTCGATATGACTCTGTTCGGGCCACAACCCGGCTCGACCTTGACGGATGTTTTGATGTTACAAGTCTCCGGCGAGTCGTTGGCCCGGCGTCTGGATATTGAATTAGATAATGACCCCTTGTTCCGGGCGGCGGCGACGGCGAATGTGGTCGGTGCGTTGACTTATATGTCGTGGGATGAATATCAACAAGTGCTCGACAATAACCAAGCCAACATTCAACTGGTATCTGTCGATGCGGGTGCTGGATGTGTGGCGCCGACAATCGCGACCATCCGCGATGGGCGTTATCCATTGGCGCGGCAAGGCCGTTTATATGTCAATCAACGCACATTGGCGACGCCGCCCGTGCAATCGCTGTTGTGGTTTGCGATGAGCGACGAGAATTTTGATCTGCTCGAAAATGCTGGCTTTGTTGGTATCGAATTTTCTGATCTCATTGATATACGCGACGAGTTGCAGCTGGCCTTTGACGCGGCGGTAGAAGCGGCAGTGGCTCGTGCGGCGGAAGAGGCTGAAGCCGCCGACAACGCGACTGATGAGGCGCCGGATGGGGCAGCATCCGATGGTGCGGCGACTGAATCGGATGAGTAATCTGTAGTCGATAATTTTACGGCGAACAAACAGGCGCCCCTGTGAGCGGGGGCGTTTTGTTTTATGCTTGCGACGATGTGTGTTATACTTTCGACACATATATTCTTAATTGGCTTGAAGTGGGGTGATGAATGCGGGGTGAATTGGTTGCCATTGATCTTGAAACGACGGGGCTTAATGCGAAGTCAGATGCTATCATCGAAGTTGGTGCAGCCCGCTTCAAAGATGGTGAAATCATCGACCGTTACTCCACACTCGTTAATCCGCAGCGCGAATTGCCATCATTCATCACACAACTCACCGGTATTCAACCCGATGAGTTGACGGATGCTCCGACGATAGAAACTGTCCTCCCCGCTATACAAACATTTGTTGGCGATGCGCCGATTATCGGCCACAATGTGCGCTTTGATACTGGATTTTTGTATCAGCAAGGAATTCTGAAGCATAATCCGTGCATCGACACTTATGAACTTGCCTCGGTGCTGATGCCGCGAACCCCCCGTTATAGTCTGGGTAGTTTGACAACTGAAATTGGGATTGATCTTGGGCAGGCGCATCGAGCATTGGATGACGCTTGTGGGGCTGGTTTGCTGTATTGGTATCTGTGGAAGAAGGTGCTTGACCTGCCGTATACGATTCTCTTTGAAATTGTTCGTGCGGGGGATGGGCATGATTGGGATGCCCGCGCTGTTTTTGAAGCGGCGCTGCGAGAGCGTCAATCCGATGCTGAAAGCCAATCGTCATTCGAACAATTCATTGCCGACACATTTGAATCGTTCAACGGCGACCACAAACCACTGGGGGCATACGATGCTCAAAAGGCTATCGACCCGGCATCTGTAGCAGCATTCTTCGCCGATGATGGTTATCTCGCTGCGAATTTGCCTAATTATGAAGTTCGTCCGCAGCAAGCAGAAATGGCGCAGTTGATCGCCTCGTCATTCAATCAATCAGAACATGCCATGATTGAGGCGGGAACAGGAATAGGGAAGTCGCTGGCGTATTTGATACCGTCGGTATTGTGGGCGACACAAAATAACGAACGGGTTGTCGTCTCGACGAATACGCTGAACTTGCAAGATCAATTGCTGAATCAGGATATTCCTGTCCTGCAAAATATTTTACGGATTCCTTTCCGCGCTTCAGTCTTAAAAGGGCGGTCAAATTATTTATGTTTGCCTCGTATGGCCGTGATGCGTCGCCGGCGCCCGATGAATGTCGATGAGTTGCGCATTTTTGCCAAGATTCTCGTTTGGTTGTTGGAAAGTCAGTCTGGTGACCGAAATGAGATCAGTTTGCGCGGTTCGGCTGAATATGCTGTGTGGCAAACGCTGAGTGCGGAAGATGAAGATTGTTCTGTATTGCGCTGTGAAGCGGAAATGCAAGGTCGTTGCCCGTTTTATAAGGCTCGGAAAAATGCCGAGTCTGCGCATATTTTGATCGTCAATCATGCGCTGCTATTCAGTGATGCTGTCGTTGAGAATCGGGTTTTGCCGGATTATCGTTATGCCGTATTAGATGAAGCCCATCACATTGAAGATGCCGCGACGAGTGGTCTCAGTTATCGTCTTAATGAAGTGGCTGTACGCCGCCGTCTCGCTGAGCTTGGTTCGGTCGAGCGCGGATTGTTGGGCGATATATTGCAAAGTACAGAACAGCCCTTACCAGCAAAGGAATTCTCGCGTTTGCGGGGCTATGTAACAAATATCGCAGATGCTGTGCGTGCTTTGGATGTTCACCTGCGTAATTTATTTCAGACGATTGGTGATTTTGCGTCTGAGATTGGCAATCTTCAGCCTAACGATACCGCCATTCAAATTCGCATAGTCAAAAAACTACGCCGCCACGCTGGATTTGAACGGATTCGAGAGATGTGGCATATTTTGGCCGATTTTTTATCCGGTGTTGCGGAGGCGCTACAAAATCTTGCCGAACTGCTTCGCCGTGCTGAAAAGTATCGCATCAATCATCTACACGACTTCATCTCCTCTGTGACAATGCTTGCCCATTTTCTGGACGAACTTCACAGAAAATTTGAGGCTTTCGTCAGTGGGGAAGACGACAATATGATTTTCTGGCTGAATGTCGGCCAATTCTCCGACCGACTAACGGTACACGCCGCGCCATTACGGGTTGGCGTCATGCTAGAGGAGCATTTGTGGCATAAAAAAGAGTCGATTATCTTGACGAGTGCCACGCTGCAAACAAGCAGCGGATTCGCGTATATTCGCGACCGGTTATACGCCGACCATATCAAAACGATTGAGCTTGGTTCCCCTTTCAATTATCGAGAAAACACACTCGTCTATGTGCCGAATGACATCCCCGAACCCAATGAGAAAGCACGCTATCAAAAAGCTGTTGAGCGCGGCATCGTCGAACTAGCAGCAGCTTTAGAAGGCCGTGTCTTAGCATTGTTCACGAGTTATGCACAGCTTCAACAAACCGCGCAGGCGATTACGCCGCGTTTAGCACTCGGCAATATCACAGTTTATGACCAAAGCAATGGCGCTAGTCGCGAGGCGCTCATCGACAGTTTCAAGTCTACTGAAAGAGCCGTCTTGTTAGGGACGCGGAGTTTTTGGGAAGGTGTTGACGTGCCGGGAGAGTCCTTGAGTGCGCTGGTGATTGTGCGTTTACCGTTTGCTGTGCCATCCGAACCCATCTTCGCGGCGCGTTCCGAAACGTATGATAATGCGTTTAATAATTATGCTGTGCCCGAAGCTGTATTGCGTTTTCGGCAGGGATTCGGTCGCCTCATTCGGTCTCAGTCGGATCGTGGCATTGTGACCATTTTTGATCGCCGGGTGCTCACAAAAAAATACGGTGCGAATTTTCTCGAGGCTTTGCCCGATTGTGAGCTTCAATACGGCACTTTAGAAAATCTTCCCAACGTGGCATTGAATTGGCTGAAGTAACGTACTTCGGCTGCTGTTCCGCTAAAATTTGTGTTATCGTTGATATAAGCTGATATAAACAAAGAAGCTGTTTCATTGGGAGAAAATGGGAGAAAGTCTTTATGCGTACCCCCGCAGGTAAAGAATGCCGCCATTATTATGAAGATTACTATCGCGGGCGCAATGTGCAAGAATGTCGTTTGATGAAGCAAAATCCCGCCTCGTTGCACTGGCATCCGAGCGATTGTGCAAAGTGTGTTGTGCCCGAGATTTTGAATGCCAACGCAAGCCCTGATCTTGAATTAACCGTGACGGCTAAAAATAAATTCTTTGGTTTTGGGCGAACTGTTGAAGTTACAGCCGCTTGTGCCGGAGAGCCGATTCCACTTGAACAGGCTTACACGGGTTGTGGCGATGGGCGATTGAATAAGGGGCTTGACATCTTCAAACAAGCACTAGAAATGGATGATGATGATTAAAGCCGTGTTGCTCGATCTCGATAATACACTGCTTCGAAATCCACAGCAGGCTTTTACCGCCGAATATTTGCGCTTGTTGGATGAATTTTTTTACTCGCGACATTTTCAGCAACAAGTTTCGAGAGTTATCCTCAATGCAGTGCGCACGTTGATTGCCCAAAAACCGATTAAATTGTCAAACACAGATTTTATGCTGACGAGACTTGCCGGCGCGTTGGATACACCAATCACTGAACTCCGGACACTTTTTGATGAATTTTATCGCTTTGTTTATCCCACGCTGCGGCGTTGCACCGAACAAATACCTGGCGTTGCTGCCCTATACGAATACTTGATGCGCGAAGATTACATGGTTGCGATTGCTACCAATCCGCTTTATCCAGCCGAAGCGATCCGACAGCGTTTAGAATGGGCGGGTTTGCCCGGTGATTTAACGGCTTATGAATTTGTTTCTCATAGCGACAATATGCACTTTATCAAACCGCAGCCCGAATATTATGCCGAAGTAGTCGCCAGAGTTGGTATTGAACCCGACGAAGCTGTGATGGTGGGGGATGATGTCGTCAATGATATGATTCCTGCCGGGCAATTAGGTATCCGCACATTTCAAGTTTTCGACGGGCGTTCTAATAAATGGTCAACACGGGCAGATGCGGCTGGTCATCTTCGCGATTTTCACAAAAGCGCTGCGCAATATGGTTGGCTTGACATACCGTTACCTTATCGCCTCAATCCGGCGATGATAGAAACGGAATTGCGCGGCAATCTCGGCGCTTTATATGGCTTGATTTCTGAGGTACAACCACATTACTGGGATCAACATCCTGATCCCGCAGAGTGGTCGATTATGCAAATTGTGTGTCATCTGCTGGAAAGCGAAATTAATGTGCAGCGCCCACGCTTAGAAACGATTTTGCAAACAGATAATCCATTTCTCGTCAGCCCACGTGCTCCAGCCGGGCCTGAAGCCGAAAATTGCGCCGCCGATGGATATGCGGTTGTTGAAGAATTTGAAACTGAACGCCAGAAAACAATTGCATTTTTGCAACAGATTCCAACCGAAGCATGGAATCGCCCCGCCCGGCACAGCGTATTTGGGAATACAACTTTTCTCGAAATGGCCTATTTCACAGCGCAGCACGACCGTCTACATGTAAATCAGCTTTGTCAGACGTTGGGAAATTGTAGTTAAAAGCAAGAATGGATGTACTTGAAAGCATAATATAACAGAATAGATACGAAAACTCTCATGTTCAATTGCTTCTCTATGATAAGATTCGTAAGGAAACAAAGCACTGGATAGGATTATGGTTCAAACGAATGTGCAACAGACAGTTTCAATCGGCTTACTGGCATTGAACGGCAAGTCAAGTCTTGAGAAGATTCGACGTCATCTTATCTCGCAATCGCATTATCGGGTGCATCACGTCACGAGTGTCGATGATGCGTGGGCTTTGTTGGTGCAAAGAGAAGCCGATGTTCTTCTGGCCGAGATACACGCCGAGAGCAATCAGTTGTTTCAAAAGGTGCTTTCGTCAGTGGATGAGGTTGGACGACCAGTGCTCATCATGCTTGCGGATGGTCAACTTGGCGGCTTGAGTAATGTGGTTGCCGATATGATTGTGCCGCCGACACAACATTACATTGATTATGCGTTATCAAAATCGCTGAGAGAGCGTACAGAAATCTTTGAGTTGCGGCGACGAAATCAAACGCTCAGTCGTGAGGTTGCGGACTTGAAGCGACGTCTTCATGATTTTGAGAACAACACAGATCAGTTTGAGCTGCTCAAAAATGCAGTCATCCACAATGTGTCGCACGAATTGAAAACACCTCTGTTGCACGTTAAGTCCGCGGTGAAGTTATTATCTGAGGAAATGGGGGATACTACGTTGGCAGGTTACGCACTTGATGCCACAGCGCGGCTAGAGGGCGTTGTCAAGAATATCACACTGCTGGCCGAAGGTCTTGACATTACAATTGGCCCGATTGTCGTTCGCGAATCCGTTGATTACGCACTGCGCAATCTGCGCCGTAGTTGGGAACACAAAAATACGTTTGACCGTGTTGTGATAGACTTACCCGAACAATTACCCCCTGCGTTAGGTGACAGTCAGGGAATTGGTATTGTCTTGCAACTGTTGCTCGACAATGCGCTCAAATTCAGCGAAGATATAGTGCAAGTTTCGGCTATTTGCGATGGCACCGCCATTGAATTGGCTGTTCGAGATGATGGTATCGGTATCCCAACTGACAAATTTGAAGCTATTTTTGAGCCGTTTGTCCAAATAGACAGCTCTTCCACCCGTCGCTATGGGGGCGTCGGCGTCGGTTTAGCCATCGTGCGGTTGATTCTTCAACAACATAATTGTGAGATTTCGGTTGAAAGTAAAGAGGGGCAGGGTAGTCGGTTCTCATTTGCTCTTCCAGTTGCTCAAATTTAGTTTTAAACTCACTATTGAATTTGGCGCTTATTCGTTGACATGCGCTGTCACTTCGGGTAGAATGTGTTTGGAACTTTCAAATAGTTCTAAAAGTTGTGAATTAACGTGCCCCCAAAACTTAAGGTAGGGTCTAATGGCTCCTCAAAACGCGCCGCGTATTGTTGATGAGGCGATGCGTACTACGACGGGAACTGCTCCGGGTGAATTATTTCAGCAAGGAATTCAAGCAGTTGAAGAATTGATGTATGCTGTTGTTGAAACGGATGTGTCAATTTTGACTGAAGCTAGTCGTCACATCCTCAAAGCGGGGGGGAAGCGTGTGCGGCCACGCATGGTGCTGCTGAGTTATATTGCTTTAGGTGGGACGGATATTGATTATGTTGTCCCTGCCGCTGCCGCAATCGAATTGGTACATACCGCAAGTGTCGTCCACGATGATATTAACGATCATGGTGTTTTACGACGTGGACGACCCTCGATTAACTCAATTTGGGGGCGGACATTCGCTCTTTTAACCGGTGACTTTCTGTTTACAAAAGTCTATGAATTGATGGCGCCCTACAAAGACCTGAATATTGATCTCGCGGAGGCGACGATTGCGTTAGTCGAAGGCGAGACCCTTCAGGCAAGTGCGGTCAAAGAGGGCAAATTCTCGCGCCAAATATATCACGATATTATTTCACGCAAGACCGCCGCGCTGTTTCGTTCTGGCGCCGTGATTGGGGCAAAGTTAGCTGGTGCATCTGCCAAAGAGATTGATGCACTCGCTGATTATGGCTTCAAAATTGGGCTAGCCTTCCAAATTATCGATGACATACTTGACCTCGTTGCTGATGCCGAAACGCTTGGCAAAACTGCGGGCATCGATCTTGAACAAGGTAAAGGTTTCGCCGTACACGCCACTGCTGCGCCTACGGCCAATGCCAATGGTGCCGGGTCGAATATTGTCGATAGCGGCGACCCAATGTTGGTGATTAAGCAAAAATTGCTGCAAGGCGATGCGATTCCTGAGGCGCGTCAGCAAGCAAAAGTGTTGGCAAGCCAAGCTGTTGACTCGATTGATTTGCTGCCCGCATCATTTGAAAAAGATGAACTCGTCAAGTTGGCACATCTTGTCGTTGACCGCGACCACTAACTCGTCATTC
>RFIA01000232.1 GCA_003695675.1 Chloroflexota bacterium | reverse complement strand
GGGGCATTGCGTGCAATGCCCTGAAGGGTTTAGCAAGCTAAACCCCAACGATTGTCCCCTATTTTTGCATCAAAGCGCAAATGTCAACAGAGCCTAACCAAAATTGACACCAACTTGCTGCAACATACCGATTACACCGCCGCCACTCTCAACAACTTCAATCGACTGCACCCTGCCATCGGCGCCGAGTGTTCCGACGGTAACATTTCGCCCCCCCGACACCTGTTTGCCGGTCGGCGGTATGACCCCCATGTCCATCGCAGACAAGTCAAGGTTGCCGTTATGTGTGCCGGTGAAGGTTGCACTCACCCAAACTTGATTGCCTTTTTCCTCGAGAATTTCAAAAGCATAATCCAAATCCGGAAATGCCTGCATCAAAACCGCTTGCAAACCAAGCCACTCATCCGGGCCGGGTGGTGGCAACGGCGAACTCGGATCGATAAAAGTGAAATCGTCAGCCAGCCATTCTCTAGCCGAAAACGGATCGTGCGCTGCAAGTGCATTCGTGATTGCCTGTGCAGCTTCAAGTGCTCGTCCCATAATATCTCCCCCTCTTTCATTATTTGTATTTATTTATTGATCTGCCGAAGTCCCCCTGAATGTCCCCATTGTAACATATTTTATGTAATATATCTTATCGGCCTGCACATTTTAGCAATTTACCGTTGCTTATGGCGAAACAGTTGCTCAAGTATCGTTAAAGCGTGATCGTCTACATCACCACGCCATTTTAGATTCGCCAACCGACTTGATGCCCTTCCCAGATGGCTTCCAGTGCGCTACGTGGCGCGAGGCAATCGCCGACGAGATGCACCTCCGGCACGAGGTCGATGAGCGCAGCATGTAAGGCATGATTGGCGCGGGCAGGCGCGGCCATCACCACACTGTCGATGCCTTCAAGCCTTTCGTCGAAGCCGCCTTGTGTATAATGCACCGTTGTGCCATCAACCCGCGTCACGGTCGCGCGTGGGATCATGCGAATGCGATATTTGGCGAAACGTTCCATCACGCCGACGAAATTAATTTTGGGGATTTCCGCGCCGATGTTGTCCTCTTTCGTCATCACATAGACCGCTTTGCCGTGCTGCGCGAGGAATTCCGCCGTCGCCGCGCCTTTGTAATGGCGGCTGCTGTCGATGAGCAGCACGGTCTCGCCGATCTGCTCAGGATTTCGCAAGGCAGCTTCGGCAGTGAACAAACGCGAGTCATCAAGACCGGGCAATAGGTGTTTCGCAGGAGTCGCGCCCGTCGCCAAAATGACGACATCCGGCGCTTTGCTTTGCACGAGTTCGGGTGTTACATCGGTGTTGAGGTGTACCGGGACGCCGAGACGCGCGAGTTCATGCACGCGCCAGCGCACCACCTCACCAAATTCAGCGCGTTCCGGAACGAGCACCAGCGTATTGATTTGCCCGCCGAGTTGATCGGCGCGTTCGTACAAGGCGACATCATGCCCCCGGCGCGCCGCGACGATAGCGGCCTCCATCCCCGCCGGGCCACCGCCGATGACCATCACGCGCTTCGGCGACTCGACTTGGCTCTCCGATGGCGACGCTTCAAAGCCAACCGCCGGATTTTGCAAGCACGTCATCGGTTGTTGCAGATGAATGCGCCCGGCACAACCTTGATTGCAACCGATACACAGTCGTATCTCATCGAGGCGACCATCCCGCGCTTTGACGACGAGTTCCGGGTCGGCGATGTGCGCCCGCGTCATCCCGACCATATCCGCCGCGCCCGATGCCAAAATATCTTCGGCTTGCTGCGGCTCAAGAATGCGGGCGACGGTGAATACCGGCACCCCATCCGTGCTGTCTTTAATCGTCGCGGCGAGATATGTATATGGCGCTCGCCCGAAATACATATCTGGTATCATCGTCTGAAAACTGTGCGGATTGTAATTGCTCTGCGAAATCGAAAGAAAATCGACTTGACCGGTCGCCTCAAGCGTGCGGGCAATCGCGATGCTTTGCTCAAGATCGAGACCGCCTTCAGTGAATTCCTCCGCGCTGAGTCGATAGCCGACGACGAAATCGTCACCGACAGCATCGCGCACGGCGTGCAACACCTCAAGCGCAAAACGCATCCGATTGTCGAAGCTGCCACCGTATTCATCGGTGCGGTGATTGCTCCACGGCGACATGAATTGCTGAATCAAGTAGCCATGAGCGCCGTGAATCTCGACGCCATCCATACCACCCTCTTGCGCGTGTCTCGCACTGAGCGCGAACATTTCTACAATCTCGCGGATGTCGGCGTGTGTCATCTCGTGTGGGACAACTTTGTTGATTGGGCAGGCAATCGGCGATGGCGCCCATATTGGCAAGCGACTGTACGCCGGTGTGATTTGCCGCCCCATGTGCAGCAACTGCCCGAAAACCACTCCGCCATGTTTGTGAATGCCGTCGGCGATGCGTCGATAGGCGGGGACGACAGCCGGGTCGAAACCCTTGATGTTGAGCGGCGCGTTCAATGTCGTCGGATGCACGCGCAGCGCCCCGATGACGATCAGCCCTGCACCGCCGCGTGCCCGCGCTTCGTAATAGGCCGCGTCGCGTTCCGACGGGATGCCATCAATGCTGAAGTTGGTCGTATGCGCCGTAATCAACACACGATTCGGGACGATCACATTGCCGATTTGTAGCGGGCTGAAGAGATGTTCAAAAGCCTTTGACAAAATGAAACTTCCTCTGTGGCTTCTGTGGCTTCGCGGTTTATAAGCCTAAATAGGCCGTGCGGATGCGGTCGTCTTGCAGGAGTTCATCGCCCGTGCCGGAGAGAGCAATCTCGCCATTTTCGAGGACGTAGCCTCGGTCGGCGAGCGTCAATGTTTGCACGGCATTCTGCTCGACAATCAAAATCGTCGTGCCGTCATTCTTGTTAATTTCTGTGACGACATTGAAAATATCGGCGACAATCATCGGCGCCAGACCGAGCGACGGTTCGTCGAGCATCAGGATGCGCGGTTGCGACATCAACGCCCGCCCGACCGCGAGCATCTGCTGTTCACCGCCGCTGAGCGTCCCCGCCATTTGTGATTTGCGTTCGGCGAGACGCGGGAACATCTCGAAGATGCGGACGAGATTCTTCTGCCGGTTGTGTTTCGCCGGTTTGACGAATGCGCCGAGTTCGAGATTTTCCAGCACACTCAGTTGGGGGAACAATTTGCGCCCTTCGGCGACTTGTATCACCCCGGCAGCGACGATACGATGCGACGGCCAATCGTGTATCGGTTGGCCTTCAAAGGTGATGCTGCCGCTGCGTGCGTGGATAAGGCCGGAGATGGTCTTGAGCGTCGTCGTCTTGCCCGCGCCGTTGGCGCCGATGAGCGCCACGATTTCACCAGCGTTGACCTCTAGCGAGATGCCGTGCAAAATTTCGACATCGCCATACCCGGCGACGAGATGGTCAATCGTCAGCAAGCTCGAACTCCTTCCCCAAATAGGCCTCGACGACGCCTTCATCGCGGGCGATAACGCTCGGTTCGTCGATGGCAATCAACTCGCCATGATGCAACACGGCGATCCGGTCGGACAGAGACATAATCGCCTTCATGACGTGCTCGATGACGAGCAGCGTCACGCCGCGTTCGTCACGAATTTGCCGGATGAGTTCGACAATCTTGACGCTTTCGGTCGGCGTCAACCCGGCCATGACTTCATCGAGCAGCAGCAAACGCGGCGCAGTCGCCAACGCCCGCGCCAACTCGAGTCGTTTGCGCCCGGCGGTCGTCAAGCTGCTCGCGGGGATGTCCGCCTGTGTACCGAGACCGACGAATTCAACCGCATCACGCGCTTGACGTTCGGCTTCGCGTGTATCGCTTGTGCGCAAAAATGCGCCGACCATGACATTATCGACGACGCTCAACGATGCGAATGGCTTGACGATTTGAAAAGTACGGGCGATGCCGAATTTACAGATACGATGCGGCTTGAGGCCGGTGATGTCGTAGCGTTCGTCGTAGATAATGCGCCCTTCGTCCGGCAGATAATTGCCGCTGATGACGTTGAAAAGCGTCGTCTTACCGGCGCCATTCGGCCCGATGAGGCCGAGCGCTTCGCCTTCTTGAAGCTCGAAACTGACGTCATTGACGGCGACGAGGCCGCCGAAACGTTTCGTGACGTTTTCAACGATGAGTAAGCTCATGCAGCGACTGTCTCCTTGCTCTTTTCGTCAACGTCGCGCCCGGTTTGATAACGTCGCCACAAGCGCGGCGCGATACCCGCGACACCTTCCGGCGCGAAGATGATAATCACAATCAGAATCACGCCGAATATCATCACATCAACACCGGCGCGGCCTTCGATGAAGCTGAGGAATGATGGCGGTGTGCGCACGAAACTGCGCGTGAATTCGGCCAGTGGCGACAAGAGCAACGCGCCGACAAGCGGCCCCCATATCGTGCCGACACCGCCGACAATCGGGCGCAGCAGCACGCCAATCGAAATCGCGACGCCGAAAGCCAGCGACGGGTCTACAAATAAGAAAAATTGGATGAAGAACGAACCGCCTATCGCCGCCATTGCCGCGCTAATCATCACGGCATAAATTTTATAGCGCAGCGTATCGACACCGAGCGCCGCCGCCGCCTCTTCGTCTTCGCGAATCGCTTGGAAGTAATACCCTATCTTACTGCGCGTGATTATTATCGTGATGAACAAACCGACGATTAGAAAGAGCGCAATCACATAAAAATAATATTCCGGCGTATTTTCAAATTGCATCTTCGACCACGAGTCGCCGCCGACCGGCGGAATGTGAATGCCGACCGATGTGTTGACGATTTCGAGTTCGGTGCTGACGAGACGCAGCATCTCGGCGAAGGCGAATGTCGCCAGCGCGAAGAAATGTCCTTTGAGGCCGAATTGAAATGACAGATAACCGATGATGAGGCCGAACAGCGCCGCGAATGCCGCGCCGACGAGCATCCCAAGCCACGGGCTGATGCCGTAATCGACGAGCAGCACGGTCGATGTATAGGCGCCGATGCCATAAAACGCCGCGTGCCCGAACGAAAATTGCCCGGCATAGCCGCCCATGATATTCCACGATGTGCCGAGAAATGCCCAGTAAACTGTTTGAATGGCGACGCTGAGCAAGAATTGATTGAGCAAAAGCGGCACAATCGCCAGCACGACGCCGAGCGCGATGAGATAACGAAAATCGCGGGGGATTTGTCGCAAACGTTCCATCATTTTTTACCTAAAATGCCTTGTGGTCGGAAGAACAACACGAGCACGAAGACGATGAAGACACTCAATAATTTGGTCGAACTTGGGAACGGAAACGGCAGCACAACCGGCAGCACGACCCACAATTCTTGTGTCAAGCCGATGATGAGGCCGCCAATTAACGCGCCGAGCACATTGCCCATACCACCGAGCACGACAATCACAAAGGCGGTGATGTTGAAGGCATTGCCCGCTACGGGGTCAACTTGCAAGAAGGGCAGCACCAACGCCGCCGCCGCGCCGACACACGCCGTCCCGATGCCAAAGGTAATCATGCTGATGCGGTCGATGTCGATGCCGACAAGCGCCGCGCCTTCTTTGTCTTGTGCTGTCGCCCGAATCGCTTTGCCGAGATCGGTGCGTTGCAAGATAAAATACAAGACGCCGGTCAACAACAACGCGAAGATGAAGGCCGCGAGTTTTTCCAATGTGACCGTCGTCCCGAAGACGCGCAACGGGAAGTCGAGCGTGATTGGCCCCAACGAGAATTCATCGCGGGCATAACTCAAACGGATGAAACGCGGTGTCGCTGTGAAGCCGACGAGCAGGGCATTCTCGATGAATAACGCGAGGCCAAGCGTCAACAGCAATTGATTGTGCCCGGGCGCATTGCGTGCCGGGTGAATGATGAGACGTTGAATAATGATGCCGAGAATGAACAGCGCCGGAATCGTCACGAACACGGACAGGTATGGGTCAACATTGAAGCTCTCGAACAGCGTAAAGGTGATGTACATGCCGACGGTCAGCAATGCGCCGTGCGCGAAGTTGATGATATGCAGCACACCGAATATCAAGGTGAGTCCCATGGCGACGAGACCGAAGACACTGCCGACAAGCACGCCGGTCACGAGTGCCTGTCGCAGCACGACACCCCACTGCCCATACCATGTGCTGATAGCGCCGGTATTCAGCAACGTCCATACGATGGCGACAATCACGAGTCCGCCGAGACCGTAACGCAGCAGGCGCATCAATTGCTGACGAGTCTCGCGCGGCAGCAAGCCCTGTCGTGGTTTGATAATGGTCATCGGTTGTTGCTCAGAGGCCATGATACACCCCTATGATTTGATATGATGATATTTAGCCTTGTGGGGTGGTTCGCGAACCACCCCTACAAAGCCGTTATGTATGGTCAGGCACAGCGCGCTGTGTCCCTACATAGACGTGAAATCTCAAATTAATTTTGCCACGCGAGGCAGCCGATTTGCGGTGTCAACAATTCGTCGTCAACCGATTCGGCGCGGCTTGGCGGCCACACTTGCCGGACTTCACCGTCGAGCACCTGCATCAAGACCGGATTGGCATTGATATTCTCGCCGGTCTCGTCGAAGACAATCGGGCCATCATAGGGCAGCAGATGATCTTCATAATTGGTTTCGCGCAAAGCCGCGCTGATGTCTGCCGGGTCTGCTGAACCGGCGCGTTCAATCGCATCGGCGATGATGTATACGGCCTGATAAGCGAAGACAGCGCCGACACGCATCGGCTCGCCGAATTGTTCTTCGTATCGCGCACGCACTTCGAGCGCAGCCGGGTTCGCGGCGTCCCAGTGGAAGTTGCTGTCGAAGAAGCATTCCGAAAGATCGCCCGCATCTTCGACGAATTGCGGTTGGTCGTATGTGCCTTGCGCGATACCGACCACGGCGTCGACATCAAGGCCGACTTCTTCCGCATTACGCGCCGCGAGCAAGCCGTCGTTGTAGTACCCGGTGACGATGAGAATGTCCGGATTAGTCGCGTTGATGCGCTGCATCTCGGTCGTCAAGTCGGTGACAGCAAACGGTTCATACGAAATCGAGTCGAGGACGTTGATGCCGAGTTCTTCCGCTTCGGCGAGGAAAGCGTCATGCACACTGTCGCCGAAACCGGTTGTGCCTTCAAACAGATAGACGACATCGAGTTCGCCATCGCCATCGCCAATCGCGTCGAGGTCGAGAATGTCGGTCAAGAAATGCGCACCGCCGACACCCATTGATGTGGCGTTCGGTTGCAGGCGGAAAACATTGGTGTAACCTTGATCGAGGATCGCGTCGGCAACGGCGACATCAATCACCAGCGGCACGCCTTCGCGGTCTGCTGTCGCGGCGACATTGGCCGTCACAGAAGATTGGAAGCAGCAGATGAGCGCAGCCGCGCCTTCTTCGATGAGACGCTCGGCTTCAGTTTGCCCGACTTCTGCCGAACCGGTCGAGTCTGCCGACAAGTATGCGAGTTCGACCCCATCGAGCACACCACCGGCTTCGTTGATTTCGGCGATTGCCATTTGAATGGCATTGTCCATCTGAATGCCGTCTGCCGCGAGGCCGCCGGTCAACGGGTGAATACCGCCAATCAAGATGGCATCATCTTGCGCGGCGACTCCACCGGCAAAGGCGAGAACAAAAATTGAGAGTATCATCAGTAATAAAGTTTTACGCATGTTGTCATT
>RFIA01000231.1 GCA_003695675.1 Chloroflexota bacterium | reverse complement strand
CTCAAGCGCTTCATTGAGAAAATCATCGACGATAATTTGGTCGAGTTCGAGCACTTCGTCGGTCTCGGTGTAACCATGTGTGACGTGATACGTCATGATGTCGATGAAGCTGTCGCGATTGATTTGGCCGTTGGGCTGCACGTAGTAGGCGACACCATTTTGTACCGCCGCTTCGGGGACACCCGTCCACGCTGCGATAGTCGAGACGATTTCAGGATCGTCGCGGAAGGTGTAGTCTTCGCCATCTTGCATATCACGTGCCGCCATCAAGAACGCCATCAGGAAGCGCACGGCAACTTCACGATTTTCCTCTTCGAGCATCCGCTTGCCGAAGTAGATGACACCATTTTGTGGATTGTTGGCGACTTCATCGCCATTCATCAAGACGACGCCTTCGCCGCTTGCCAACGGTTGCCCAGCGAGTGGGTGCGGCAAAATTGCGCCGTCAATCGCATCGTTGGCGAGCGCGGCGGGCATTTCGGGGAAGGGAATGGCGACAATTTCGACATCATCAATCGACAAGCCAAATTGTGACAGCGCACTGTTGAGCAGATACTCGGCGACACCACGTTCGATGTTAATCGCGAGACGCTTGCCTGCGAGGTCGGCAACGGAAGTGACTTCGCCGGATTCAACCAAATCGTCGCGAACAATCAATGGCACCGCGCCGAAGCCCGGTGGTTGTGATGAATGCCCGCCGACAACACGCACGTCGAGACCAGCATTGACAGCATTAATCAACGCCGGGCCAATCTCACCACCGCCGACATCCAACTGACCGAGACTCAACGGCGCAATCATCGGATCGCCAGAGCGGAAAAGTTCAAGTTCGACATCCAAGCCGAGATCCTCGAAGTAACCTTTATCTTTAGCGACGAAGTAGGGGGCGAACGCCAGAATCGGAATGTAGCCCATCCGTATTGTGCCGAAGTCTTCCGGCAAGGGAGGCAGTTCATCATCCTGCGCGTGCAGCCCGGCGAATGGTACGGCGCTCACCAACAGGATGAAAACTAAAATGACAATTAAAAATTTTTTCATCGAACAATCTCCAAAACAACTCTGTTTACAATGATTATGTTTTTGCGAAATGTGATACCTTCACAGCAATCGGTATCTTTGCCGCCGACATTTTAACATCGATCTCAACTTGAGGAGATATGCCCGGTCGAATATATCGGACAAGCCACAACGCTTCGCGAGATAATCCGTTATGATTGATATGCTTCTGCATCTTTCTGATTATTGAGCGGGTTTATATTCATGATAATGAGTGGCGTGGCAGGAACACGGACACATGAACGAAAAACAATTCGATGTCATCGTTGTAGGGGGTGGCCCCGTCGGGCTTGGTCTCGCGATTGAACTCGGTCTGCGCGATATATCGGTTGCGCTTATCGAGCGTTATCCACAGCCGCAGCCGATTCCGCGCGGGCAAAATTTGACACAACGCACTTGCGAACATTTTTACTTTTGGGGTGTGGAAGATGACGTGCGGGCGGCGCGTGTCATGCCGGTTGATTATCCTATCGGCGGTGTGACGATCTATGGCAGCTTGATGAGCGAATATTGGTATCCGTGGTTTCGCCGCGACGAAGTGGGCGTCTATTATTTCACCGACAATGAACGCCTACCACAATATGCGATGGAAGCGGTGCTGCGCGAGAAAATCGCAACGCTGCCGACAGTCGAGGCGCACTTCGGCTGGGCTGCCGAGACGATTACGCAAGATGACGACAGTGTGCGCGTCGTTATTGCGGAACGCAACGGGGCCGGGCGTGCTGTTTTTGAAGCGCAATATGTCGTCGGGTGTGATGGCAGCCACTCGACGACTCGTCAGCAGGCTGGCATCGGGCAAGACAAATCGCTGCACGACAAATTGATGGTGTTGGTTGTCTTTCGTTCTCACGAATTGCACGAGGCGCTCAAGCGCTTCGACGAGAAAGCCTTCTATAATGTGCTGCATCCCGATTTTGAAGGGTACTGGCAATTTTTCGGGCGTGTCGATGTCGGCGAGAGTTTCTTCTTTCACGCGCCGGTCGATGCCCCCGACGACAAGGCGACGTTCGATTTTCGAGCGCCGTTGTATCGCGCCGCCGGTTTTGAGTTTGCGTGCGAATTGGATTACACAGGCTTCTGGGATTCGCGGGTCGCCATCGCGCAGACCTATCAGCAGGGGCGTATCTTCATCGCCGGTGATGCCTGTCACAGTCACCCGCCGTATGGGGGTTACGGCGTCAACACGGGTCTCGAAGATGCGCGTAATCTCGGTTGGAAGCTGGCGGCGAAATTGCAAGGATGGGGTACAGATGCGCTGCTGGCATCGTACACCGACGAACGGCGCCCCGTTTTCAAATCGACGGCTAGTGATTTTATCGAACGCTTCATCGCGACAGACAAAGCATTCGTCGAGCAGTATAACCCGGAGCGCGATGTCGCCGCATTTGAGCAGGCGTGGTCAAAGCGTATCGAGAGCGCCGGTGTCGGCGTCCACACATTCGAGCCACACTACGACGGTTCACCGGTGATACATGGCGCGGCAGAGGGTGAGACGGGCGCGAAAGGTAGCCACACCTTCGCTGCGAGAGCCGGTCATCATCTCGCGCCGCAGAAGCTGTCCACCGGCGCGAATATTTTCGAGGTGCTCGGTTCGGGCTTTTCGTTGATTGCACTCGACTCAGATGATGGGGCAGTCGCCGCTTATGAAGACACCGCGCAAGCGTTGCGTATCCCGTTGACCGTCATTCGTGACAGCGCCGCCGACGGACGCGAAGCCTACGAGTCGCGTTTGATTCTCGTGCGCCCCGACCAATTTGTCGCATGGACAGGCGACGATGCGCCGGATGATGTGGCCGGTGTCTTGAGGCGAGCAGTCGGCGCAGGTTGACTATCAACAAACAACGCAATGCAATGTAACACCTCGAATCAGATGCTTGAATTTCGCTTTGAGCACAACATTACCGATTAATCTTTTTTCACAAGGAGAGCACAAACACATCCTAGTCGGCATCAGCAGTCGTCCCGAACGCTGTTTTAAGATATAATTAATCTAACAATTCAGTTACGGAAATTAATCTTATGTCGCAGCGTGTCAGCTCTATACTCG
>RFIA01000230.1 GCA_003695675.1 Chloroflexota bacterium | reverse complement strand
TCTCGATGTCCCCGTGCGCCACATCATCATGGAGGAATTGCCCGGTCGTGCCGTTGATGATGAATATTTGCGCAGTGCGCGAAACTTCATCGCCGATGCACCGCATGTGTGGGTGGTGATTGATGAAACCATGCCGACAAATTTCCGTTTGGCAGAATTTGAACGCGCGTTGGCCGATGATTATGTGCTGTGCGAAACGGTCATCGATGACGACTTGATGCGTATGACGCTCTATACACGTATCCCCGATGATACAAACAATATGCTGCAATTTGATGATGTTTTGCTCAACATAGCGCAACCGGTCACGCTGACTGATGATCGTCTCAACGTGACGCTCGGTTTCACAGTCGATGAGGCATTCCCCGCCGCCTCGTATTCGGTCGCGGTGCATGTTGAAGATGCGGCGGGCAATCTCGTGGCGCAGACGGATTACGGTCTGCCAAGCGAGTTGTTTGCTTGTCGTGCTTCTCACATCGACATCGCGCATTTGCCGCCGGGTGAGTATACGGTGTTGACGACGGTCTACAATTGGCAAGATGGCACACGCTTGCTCGGTGTTGCGCCGAATGGCTCACGGGGTGAACGTCTGCTGCTCGACAGCTTCATGGTGACGCGATGAAGAGATCATCACAAGGATTGACAACGGTTGTCATGCTCGTCATATTGCTGACGGCGTTGGCTTTGCAAAGCACACGCTTTCATGAACGACCGTATCGTCAAGACGAGGCGTGGAGCGTCGATGCGGCTGAGACGTACAATCTCGTCGGCGTCGTCAAATGGGTCAGCAACGATATTCATGTCCCGTTACATGGCATTGTGCTCGATATATGGATAGCACTCGTCGGCACATCATCACAGGCGGTGCGATGGGGCGCGTTTCTGATGACATCGCTGACTCTCGCGCTCGTCTATCGCTTGGGTGCGGATTTATTCTCGCGACGACATGGCGTCTACGCGGCGCTGCTTCTCGTCGCGTCTGATTTCTTCATGTTCTTCAGTGGTGAGGCGCGGCCATATCCATTGTTGGCGTTGTTGGCCGCGTTGATGATGTGGTTGTATGTGCGTTGGTTGCGTGCAACCCCACCCCCTAAATCCCCCTCCCCGTATACAGGGAGGGGGACTTTAGACTCGCTACAGCGAACCATTCACCAAAATGACAATGTCGTCGGGGCACAGCATGTTGTGCCCTTACAATCGCTTATATTCATCCTCACTGGAACGGCGCTTCTCTATACGCATTTCTATGGCGCGTATCTGCTCTTCGCGCTCGGACTGTTCAGCTTCGTCATCGTGCATGAGCGGCGGCGATTGGTATGGACAATCGGCGCATTTGTGATGATGGGTGTGCTCTTTATCCCGTGGTTGCCCGCGCTCTATCGCCAAATCACTGAAATTTATCCGGCGGGGCGCGACACAATATGGGGGCCATCGCGTTATGACTTTGCCTATATCTACAACGATGTGACGACGCTCGGCGGCGCGACAGCGGTGTTGTTGCTGCTGAGTGTGGTGGTGTTTGTTGCGCGTGCGTATCGAACCCCACCCCCTAGCCCCCTCCCCGTGTACGGGGAGGGGGAATTGCGGGCCGCAATGACGAGCATCACGCGCTCTCAAGACCCTCTCCCTGAAGGAGAGAGACTTAGAGGAAGGGCTACGGGGACGAGGCGTGCTTCGCCCCTACGATTCATCTTCATCGCCGCGACGCTGCTGATACCCATCGCCGTCGCTTACATCGTCGCCGGTGGCGAGCGTCCGTTCACGGCACGCAACTTCATCGTCATCATGCCGTCGTTTGCGTTGATGTTGGCGTATGGTCTCGGCTATTTGCCGCGCATCATCGGTATCGCGGTGCTGACGGTGTATGCGACCGTCGCGATATTCGGCTACACACCACAAGCCATCACTGAAGATTACCCAGCGATCACAGCGGATATGCAAAGAACGTTGCATGGCGGCGAACCGTTGCTCATCGATATGGGGCCGCATATTTGGCATTATGTGCCCTTCGCTTATTATTTTGATGCGGGCGGCGTCTTGACCGAGCAAACCTTCGCTTTGACTGCGCATTGGCCTCTGGCATTGCAGCGACTACAAGTGACGCCGTTGCAAACACTCGATAGCGATAATCTGATTGATGAGACCTTGCATCTCATTGAAGATGCGCCGGAATTCACGGTTGTCGGTTGGTTCACGCATCCCTATCGCGATGAACTCGCGGCACGCCTCCGCGATGAATATGCTGAGACACGCCGCACGGCTTACGGTTCGATTCTCGTCTCCGAATTTGAGCGTATCCCACAAACTGCGCCGCAATTCATCTTTGGCGAGATGTTTGATTTGCTCGATATGCGTATGGATACACAAGCAGAAGCGTGCAGCACCATCGATGTGCAGACATGGTGGCGGGCTGCGCAGAGTCCGGACGACAATTACAGCATCGGCGTCTATCTATTGGATGAGAGTGGCGTCGTGCGAACACAAGCGGATGGCGCACCCGGCAATATTCTCACGCTGCAATGGGAAGCTGACCGCGCCTACCCGGACAGACGCAGCTTGCAATTGCCGTGTGAAATAGGACGTTATGAGATCAAACTGGCGTTGTATAATCCGGTGATAGTTGAAAATCTGCCGATTGTCGCTGCCGATGGAGAAGACGCGGGCACCCTCATCTCGCTTGGATTCGTCGATGTGACCGCGCCGTGAATTTATGTCTGTTGCTCACAGACGGCCTTCAAATTATCCATATCGGCTTCGAGCGCTTTGCGAACCGACCCCGCGAATAAAAATCCTAATGGTGCCATCAACTTCGCCATCAGGCTGTTGGCTTTGCCACTGAACACCATCTCGACTTGTGTGCCGCCATCTTTTTCAGTGAAGGTGTAGCGCGTGTGATAATCTACGCCTCGCGATGAAGCGACGACTTCATACGATTGATTTGGTTGCAGAGCGCTGATCTCCATTTCTTCGGTGGCTTCGCGCCCGAACATGATACGGGTTTCGCGCCACCGTGTGCCGACTCCATGTGTGACATCCGACAGTATCTCGATTTTTGTGATGCCGTCGATGCGTTCCTCCGCTTTCGTAATATCGGAAAAGACCTCAAATGTGACATCAACTGGAGCAGCGATGTATTTCGATAGATGGATTTGCATCATTCCCTCCCTGTTTACCTTGTCGAGGATATGATAGCACATTTGTTCGCAATTGGCAAATGGTATCTCCTAGCGCGTCCGTCCAACACCCTCATCATCACCCGCCCGGCAGAAGTGTCGGGAAGGGACTGGGGGTTGGGGTTGGCCCTGCTGGTGATGGCACAAGCGTCGGTGGAGGCGGTTGGGTCGGTTGGCTATTGAGTGGTGCTTGTTCATTACCGGGTATGACGCCGAGTGTTGCTGGGTCGGGATTGCTGCCGAAGACTTGCACACCGCCATCAGAAGCGGGGGCGCCGACCTGTGCGCCACCCGGCACTGCGGCACCGGCGTCGGCATCGGCTGCACAACGGAAACCAACCGACAAGGCGCGGTCGTTCGGCGCTAAACTTTGACGATGTACGGAACGCAAGAACATCGGCACCGTGTCCCACGACCCACCACGCACAACTTTCTCTGTCCCGACGGGAGGGCCGGTCGGATTCGGTTGTGTGGCTTCCGGTTGACTATAAAATGTCGGCGAATACCAATCGCTAACCCACTCGGCGACATTACCGGCCATATTCAACGCACCGTAGG
This sequence comes from Chloroflexota bacterium, assembly GCA_003695675.1. GTDB lineage: Bacteria > Chloroflexota > Anaerolineae > Aggregatilineales > Phototrophicaceae. The sequence continues at coordinate 8,447 of RFIA01000230.1, read as the reverse complement.
GACTGGCGCCTTCGGGGAAGCTGTCAACCGGGAAAGCACCAATCAGCGACGGGTCGTCGGGGATCGGACGGCTGGATTTCGCTAGGGCGGTATTAAAAACCGACCCCCACGGATAGATACGACCATCGGAGCCGCGTGCGGCACGTTCCCACTCGGCCTCGGTCGGCAGGCGGCGGCCAATCGCTTCACAATAAGCCTTAGCGCCGAACCACGTCACATGGCCGACGGGATGATTGTTGATGACAGACGGCACCGAATAATTGGCGCTGTCGAATAACACATTGCTTGTTTCGGGTTCTTCGTTACTCGTTGCGAGGCACGGTTGACCGTCACAGCCATTGAGATGACTGCGCGGGCCGAGTGTATTCAAAAATGTCAGATATTGTGCATACGTCACTTCGGTGCGTTCAATTTGAAACGCATCGACAATTGCTTGATGTGGCGGGAACGAGTCCTCACCAAACGCAATCGTGCATGCGCCACCATACACATCGATACATTCACGCACCGCTTGAGCGACTTCGGCTTGTGTCGTCCCCATTTGGAATGCGCCGCCGTCTACTGGGACGAGTTCGGACCGGATAGCGAGCAACGCATCAGGAATGGCGCCCTCGGCGGTAGGCGGCGATGCCGCGACGTTATTGGCGGATTGTTGCGCTCCGGCGCCAGCTTGTTGCTGCGCGGGGATATTGGTCGCTACCACGACACCGGTGTCGGACGCGGCTTGTTGTGCAGCATCGATTGTCGGCGGAATCGGTGTTTGTGTCGGGAATTGTGGCTCGACTTGAATGGCGGGCACTGTCGCTTCGACGATCACTTCGGTGGGTACCGGTGTCGGCGGGTTGGCTTCCGTCGCCGTCGCGGGGAGTGGAGTCGCCGTGATGACCTGTACAACACTACCACTGCTATCGCCGATTGCGTCTGTATCAATCGTCAAGACCCCGATAGCAATCGCGACAAGACCGATAATCGCCGAGCACGCGAATCCCAAAATTCCGCCGATAATCATCCACTGCCATGCTGCGCTGCCCGAACGTCTCGTCCCGCCCAATCGATCATATCGTTGTGCCATAAAATCTCCTCGTCGGGCGCATTGGCCCGGTTGTTCGCTTACATCTGTTTATGTTTAAGCGGCCACTTTGCAACGATGTGTTTGCCTGTGTATGCAAGACAAAATCCTTGTGGCAAATGACCTGCAACAGCCTATGATAAAGAAAAAGACCCTACAACTGTAGGGTCTTTACTTGACATGCAATGATTCAGTGGAATGAGAAAATTACACGCAATTATAGGTGCTCAACGATATTCTGGTAGATATTGGTGAGGCCGGGCCCCAGAATAACGAGCAAAGCGATCAAGCCGACAGCGACGAAAATCATCAGCAACGCATATTCAACCAACCCTTGCCCATCATTCAAGCGGGCCCGGCGCCCGAATGATTGCCAATGATACCATGATGAAATTATTGTGAGGAGTTGCATTCCTAATAACTCCTAGACTAGTTACCCGAATGAATGTATGGGTATGTGCGAATTTGAATGGACGATGGATGTTGATCAAATATAAACTGCGATATCATCCTCCTTTCACCATAATAGATAACAAAACATAGATTATTGACTGAAGTTTACCACAATATTCGCTTTTTTTTCATTTTGATTTGATTTTTGGACAAAAAATCGCCGCAAGAAACGGGATTACAACGCAATTAAGGACGATAGTACCATCAAAAATTGGGCAACACGTGTGGATTTATTGCCGACGACCCGCACCTTGATGCCTTACAATCATGTCGCAATCATGCTTGTCTTTGTAAGAATGGCGTTTCGGTTTTATACTATAAGTGAAACTAGCTTCCGGTTTCATCATCCGGTTGCCATTTGTAGTATGAGGTTTGATATTGTGACAGGGTTAAGTTTATCGCAACCATCAATTTCTGAGCCAGACGGCCTACGACCGATTAATTTGCGAACAGACCTCGCACAACTTGCCGATTTGATTGAGTTGGTTTTTGCCAGTTCAATGGACGCAAGTGGCCGGGCGGCCATCCGCGAGATGCGTTACTTGAGCAAAATGGGCATCGGGTTGAGTGTGCTGTCCAGTATGGGAGAGATGGGCGGGCAAAGCCACAACATGGGGTATGTGTGGATTGCCAACGGTCGTCTCGTCGGCAATGTTTCGGTCTATGGCACCGGTTCATCACCGGGCATGGAAGCGGCATGGATTATCGCTAATGTCGGCGTCCATCCAGATTATCAACGACGCGGTATTGCCCGTCGCTTGATGCAAGCCTCAATCGATATGATACACCATCGTGGCGGCAAGATGGCTGTGCTCCAAGTGGACGAGGACAATGATGCGGCGCGGGCGCTTTATCAGTCGTTGGGATTTGTTGACGAACGAGTATGGACGCAGTGGTATCGCAGTGAAGCCTATCACCCACCGCCGATAATCGAGATGCGCGATGTGCATATCGCGCACCGCCGCCCAAATGAATGGCAGGCCGAATATGCCTTGGCGCAACAGGTGCGCCCACAACAAAAAGGTGGCATGGGATGGCTGCGCCCCCTGCATCCCCATCTATTTCGTGACCGATGGTGGCGACGCCTCCTCGGTTGGTTGAGCTTCAGCCGAACCGAACGCTTCGTCATTCGCGATGATACAGAGCAGCAAATTTTAGCCTCGTTGTGGGTCGAGACAAAAATCGGCGGGTCTCGCGCCCAACTCAGCTTGATGACTGCACCCGAATATCTCGGCGTGTACGATAAATATTTGTTGCATTTGGCAGCGCGACGTTTCGGTGGACGCGCTGCGTTGTTGATTGACCATCCCGCCGACGAAGAAGCGACGAGCGCCATCTTGCGACATCTGCATTTTCGACCACGCCGCACGGTTGTCAACATGCGCTTGGATTTGTGAGAGACGACAAAAGATTCAATCCCGCCCAACCATTCCCCCAACAGGTGACCAGTTCGCTTCTCACTCACGTTTTTGCACACAGACACACGTAATGTTGTTTCCCGTCAGGCTGTCAGTAATCTGATTGATTCTAGTTGCCAATATCACGCTGAGGAGCATCTTTTTGATGAAGTACGATGCAATTATTATTGGTTCGGGGCAGGCTGGCTTTCCACTCGCGGGGGCATTGCCGGAGAAGGGCTGGAAAGTTGCGCTGGCCGAAGGCCGTTGGATGGGGGGTACGTGCATTAACGATGGGTGTGAACCGACGAAGACACTCGTCGCCAGTGCGCGTGTTGCTTATCAAGTACAACGGGCGACGGAATTCGGCATCAATCCCGGCAAGGTCGAGATTGATTTTGCCAAGGTCATGCAGCGTGTCGAAGACCGCATCATGGAAAATCGCAACGGTATCGGCGGTTGGTTGGAAAGTCTCGACAACTTGACGATTTATCGCGAATATGCCAGCTTCGAGGGGCCGAACAGCCTGCGCGTTGGCGATGAAGTCATCGAAGGCGACCGCATCTACATCAATACAGGTTTGCAACCTGTCGTCCCGCCGATACCCGGTCTACAAGAAACGGGTTATCTGACGCATACGACTGCGTTACAACTCAAAGAAGCGCCACAACATTTGATTATCATCGGGGGCGGCATCGTCGGGCTAGAATTTGCGCAGGCTTTCAAACGACTTGGCATCGATGTCACGATTATTGAGATGGCCGGTCAACTTGTGCCCGAAGAAGATAGCGACATTGCTGAGGCTATCAAGGGTATCCTTGAAGACGAGGGGGTCACGGTGCTCTTGAATGCGACCGCGACACAGGTGATAAAACGCGATGAACAAGTCGTCATCACAACGAACAATGGCGAGATCGTCGGCTCGCATATTCTCGTCGCCGCCGGTCGTAGACCGAATGTTGAACGCCTCAATCTCGACAAAGCCGGTATTGTGACCGACGACAATGGTTTCATCGCCGTTAATGAATATCTGCAAACCAATTTGCCGCATGTGTGGGCGTTGGGCGATGTCAACGGGCGCGGGGCGCATACGCATACGTCATGGAACGACCACGAGATTGTCATGGCCAATATCAATGGCGAGCAACGCAGTGTTGCCAACCGTTTATATGGGCACGCCGTTTACATCGACCCGCCACTCGCTCGAGTCGGCATGACCGAACGTCAAGTGCGCGAATCAGGACGCGCCGCATTAGTCGCTACAAAACCGATGCAGCATATCGGACGGGCGATTGTCAAGCGCGAGACACACGGCCTTATGAAATTTCTCGTCGATGCCGAAACGAAGCGTTTTCTCGGCGCGACGATACTCGGAAGCGGCGGTGACGAAATCATCCACCAACTCATCACCGTCATGACGGCAGACCTTCCCTATACCGCTATCACCGACGCGGTGCCGATTCATCCGACAATCGCTGAATTAATCCCGACAACGTTGCAAGGGTTGCAGCCATTAGAATAATCTTCGCTCTTGATGGTAACTACTCAGGACGTTGCCATGAATCGATCAATAAGGGTAACTACTCAGCATACAAGCATCAATCGAGCAGTATGACACGATATTGAACCGCCAAGGCGCCAAGATTTCTTTATAAAACCTTTGCGGTCTTTGCGCCTTTTGAGTAGTTACCAATTAAGAAAAAGAAAAGGTAATTTCAAAAACCTTCAGCCGGCTGCCACAATTCGATTTGATTGCCTTCTGGGTCAACAATGCGGGCGAAACGCCCATAAACATAATCCCTGATTTCGCCGACAATTTGAACACCCTCTTCACGCAGCGCCGCTAATACCGCATCGAGATCATCGACACGAAAATTGAACATAAACGGCAATGTGCCCGGTTCAAAATAATCTGTGTCCGCCGGGAAGATGCCAAAGACCGTGTAGCATTTGCGCTCAGCGTCATCAATGTCGCGCCACTCAAATAACGGCGCGGTATCATCTGCTCCCCATGGGCTGTGCGATAAGGTGCTGATGCCGAGATGCTTGTCATACCACGCTTCAAGTTTTGCCGGGTCTTTGGCTTTGAAAAATATTCCGCCGATGCCTTGTACTCGTTTCATGAAAATTCCCCTTTGTGGATTGTTGTTGGTACATGAAGTATAGCTCATGAGGACGCAAAAATTAACGTATAAATATACAATTGCGTAGCAAGGATATTTATATTTGCACATATATAAATATGTGTTATACTGATAGATGGGGGATTTAGTCTTCTATTAGTTGACTAATTTCATTCATTCCTATCAAACCTCTTCATACCTTTCTTCGCATCGCAACAACGAACATCGACCTAACGCATCAACCGGCATTCGGTCGTTTCCCTCTATCAATCGTCCATCTGTAGATGTGGCATTAAGCTGAGGCCGTCCCAATATCTACCGAGATTGAGGAGATTGCCTATTCCATAACAATATCTGATCGAAGCACGACATCAATTGTCTATGATAAATGTATCCAAAGGGGGGTACAAAATCATGAGTAAAAAATTGTTGATTATCTTTTCAAGTGTTGTGTTACTACTCGTCTTCGCTTTACCGGCGAGTGTCCTCGCTATGCCACAAGATGCCGACGCATTGAACGTCCTATTTTCTGATCCGGGAGTGGTGGACAGCGCCAGCCTCGTTCGCAATGCCAATGGTCTATCAATGAATATCAAGGCGAGTGGGTTAACCCCGGGCAATGCCGTAACCGTCTGGTGGATTATCGACAATAACCCGAATGATGCAATATTTTTTGATGGAATCTGCAATGCAGCTGGTCACATCGTCGGCAACAGCGGTAAATACAATGCTGGATCACATTTGGGCTTGAATGAACCGTCGGAAGATTTCTGCATGTCCACTATCGTCGAAGGTGGCCCGGCGCTCACCAATCCATTGGGGGCGACAGTGATACTCGTCGTGCAAGAACATGGACCCCACTTAACCGGGCAAGATTTGATTTCGCAATTCAATTATCCCGGTGATCCATTGGGCAATTGCAATCCGGATTGTATTGATGTCGGTGACGCATTATTCCTTGCGCCCTAATCTTGTTGGATAGTGCCTATATAAACGTATGAAAATCGAGTTGCTGGAGTTTCGTGGATTCTTCCAACATAGGTATCTGCAAAACTCTAACTTCTTTGTCTTTGCGAAACAAATTAGAAAAAAGGAATGCACAATGGCACTCTATCTATGGCAAGTCGGATATACCTCCGATGCGTGGACAACACAGATCAAGAATCCACGAAATCGTCTTGAACTTGTCCGCCCCGTCGCCGAGCGATTGGGTGGTCGCATCATTGATGCGTGGTTTACGTTTGGCGAGTATGATGTTGTGGTGCTTGTCGAAATGCCGGACAATGTGAGCATGGCATCGTTGGTGTTGGCAGCCACGACCGGGGGGCATCTTTCAGCAAGCAAGACGACACCGCTCATGCCAATTGATGATGGTGTGGACGCGATGCGTCGTGCGGGCGAGATCGCCTATCCGAAACCGGAATAAGCATACAGGGACGCGACCTTGCGTCCCGTTTTCTTTGAACATTCATCGGCCCAAATTCATATTGCGGTCAGGTGTTAAGTCGACGGCCATCGCTTCAGCTTGCAAGGCGAGTTCACAAACACGAAAACAATGTGCTTGTGTCATCGTCGTTTCGGTGCGATTGCGGACATCGTCTACCAATTGTTGCCCATACGTCAGCGCGGCATCGCTGCAATCGATATACCGTGTGCTGTTTTTATCGACGAGAAACAGATGACTCTCGCCGGGACGACCGGCAATATCAATATTCTTGCGCAGCTCCATGTAACCGTCTGTGCCCAACAAAAACAAGCGCACATCGCCCCATGTGTCTAACCCTTCGGGCGTCATCCAATCGACGCGGATGTGACCGGTAGCTGTCGCGCTGCGGATGGTGAAATCGCCGTAATCGTCCATGAGCGGGAATTGTGGATGCTTGAAGTTGCCGACTTGCGCGGCGATGATTTCGGCGGTTGTGCTGTCGGTGAAATGCAAAAATTGGTCGATTTGATGGCTGGCGAGATCGTTGATGATGCCGCCGAAATATTGCTTGTCGAATGTCCACGCTGGACGCTCAAGAAATCCTAACAAGCGATGTGGCCCGAAGCCGACCATCTGGACAACACGGCCAATCGCACCCTCATGAACCAATTGCCCGGCTTTAACCGTCGCGTGATTGTTGAAGCGTTCGCCAAAATAAATCGTGTAGATGCGCTCGGTTTCGGCTTGTACACGGCGCACATCGGCGAGTTGCTCGAATGATGTGATGCCCGGTTTGTCGGCGAAGTAATCTTTGCCGTGCTGCATAACTTGAATGCCGAGTGGCGCACGTTCGTTAGGAATCGTGGCGCTAGCGACCATATCAATCGTGTCATCTTCCAAGATTTCGGCAATCTCGCGGGCGCGTTGTGCTTGGGGAAATCGTTCGGCGAATTGCCCGGCGAGGCGGTCGTCATCCTCGTAGTACGAGACTAACTCCGCCCCGGCGTTCAACAAAGCATTGACCTGACCATAAATATGACTGTGCGCAAAACCAATCGCTGCGAAACGAATCGTCATTGTCTCTCCATACATATTGAAGATATTGAAGCGTGCCACTCGCGGCAGAGTAATACGCTTGATGATAACGACTCGCTTGTGATTTAGAAAGGCTTTAGCCTCTTGATTGCATCTTGAAAACCCCGCGTTTCGTCTCGATAATTTGTTCGGATTTTTGAACGAAACAACAGGCGGAAGGCTATGCTACGCGGTGCGATTTATGGCTTGACGGCGGCTTCGATTTGGGGCGGGATGTATGTGGTGTCCGACATCGTGTTGCAAACGATTCCGCCGTTCACATTGCTGACGATGCGCTTGCTGCTTGGCATCATTGTGCTGGCGATTTTCGTCTGGCGGCTACCAAATTTGTCGTTGCCGCCGCGCCGCAATGTGATGCGTTTCGCCGCCGTCGGTTTCGTCGGCTTCGGTGTCAGCGTCGGGGCGCAATTTGTCGGCACCGATTTGTCGAACGCCGTCAACGGCGCATTAGTCACAAGCGCATCGCCGGCGTTCATTTTGTTATTCGCGGTTGTGCTGCTGCGCGAGCATTTGACGATGCAGCGTTTGTTCGCGGTGATATTGGCGACAGTCGGCGTCGTTGTCATCGTTGACCCGACACAAGCCGATTTCGGCGAAGAGACATTTGTCGGCAATCTCGTGCTCGCCGTCGCTGCTGTGACGTGGGGCTTGTACTCGGTGCTCGTCCGCCGTGTCTCTACACCGACAGACGCAGACGAGTCAACAACCGATACCCTCGTCGTCACGTTCATTGGATTTTTTGGCGGCCTGCTGCTGACCATCCCCGCCGCCGCGCTTGAGCTGCCGCAAAATCCCATCGGTGACATCAACATCGGCATCGTCCTCGGCGTGCTGTATCTCGGCATGATCTCAACGGCGGGTGCGATGTGGTTGTGGAATCGCGC
>RFIA01000229.1 GCA_003695675.1 Chloroflexota bacterium | reverse complement strand
GCCGACGAGAAACACGACCGCGTATTGAATCATGCCGAGTACGAAAAAGGCGAGAATCAACCCGCCGAGAATGTGCGCGTTGGAAACCGGCATCGTGACAAGACGCTGCAATGTCCATTGTTGGCGTTGCTGTACGATGCCGAAGACGCCGGCGAAGACCGTAAACATGACGAACATCGTGCCCATACCCGGCACCGATTGCCCGAATCCAATCGTCGTGCTTTCGTCGGTTTCATCGACATCGGTCAAGACGAAGTCAATCGTAATCGGCGTCTCCGCCCAAATAGCGGCAGCGCGGGTGCGAATGGCTTCGGCGAATGCGGCGCGGTCATTCTCATCGGCGAAGGCGACGCCGGGGAATTTGCTCGCCGCGTCCGTCCCGGCGGTTGCGGCGACGAGCGTCGCGCTCATGCGTTGCGTGACGGTTTGCACCGCTTGCAAGATGAAGCTCGGCGCGGAGATGTTTTCGTTGGCGCGATAGATGATGTTGACCGGTATCGCAGCTTGTACATGGGCTTCAAAGTCTGCCGGGATTTCGATGAAAGCCAACGCGGTTTCGTCTTTCAGGCGCTCGGTCGCGGTTGTTTCGTCAAGCGCGGTATCGCCCAAGTCGCAGATGTCATCGGCGTCGTTGTCGAATGGGCAGAGCACAAAACGCGGATTGGCTTCGCGTAAGTCCGTCAAGAATTGTGCAGACAGCGCAGACTCGTCGCGGTCGATGACATCGATGAGGATGGCGTCGTCCTCGCTGTCGCCGAAGCCGCCGCCCGCGAAACCTATCGCGATGGTGAAAGCGACCGGGATGACGATGAGACCGATGAGATTGCCGCGTTGCGCGAAAAAGATCATCAATTGTAGACGCATGATATTGAGTGCAGGGCGCATGGTATCCTCCTTACTCGGCCAAGCGACGTTTGAAAATGTACAAGCCGATGACGAACATGACGCCGCCCTGTACCGCGAGAATCAGTAGATTGAGGCCGATGTCGCCGCCGCCTTGCGAGAGCTTCTCGAAAGCGTCCGTCCCCCAAAAGATGAGCGAGAAACGTTGCAAGGATTCGGGAACTTGAAAGCCGAAACTGCCGCCGAGACCGGCTATCGCGAGGTTGACGACCGACCCGACAACTTGCGCTTGCTCCGGGGTTTGAATGGCGGATGCAATAATTGCGCCGACACCGGAGACCGACAACCCGGCGACGAGTACAACCGCGACGATGCCGGGAATATTCGTGCCCCATATCGCGACGAATTCGCCGGAAAGCAAACTGCCGACGAGCATCAAGGCGATGGCGAGCACGGCGAATTGCACGACGACGATGACGAGTGTTGCCAGCAATTTGCCAACGAGAATCACGATGCGCGGTGTCGGCGAGACATGCAAACGTTGTAATGTCCATTGTCGTTGCTCTTCAATCATGCTGCCTGCGGTGCCTTGCGCCGTGAACAACATGAAGAACATCGCCTGTGCCGAGCCGAAGAATACCAAAGCGTTGATGCTGCTAGAGCTTTGCCCTTCAATGGTTTGTTGGTCGATGTCAATCGGATTGAAGCCCGGCGCGAATGCACACGCGAAGGCGCTGCCAAAATCGAATGTCGCCGAGTTAAGGCCGAGTTGCACCAACCCGACTCGTTCTTCGAGTTGTTCGAGGGTCGCCGCGACGGTGATGTTGCCGGTTGCGATTTGATTGGCGAACCCTTCGGCGATGCTGCGGATGATGCTCGCCGAAAGTGGGTTGCCGCTGTTGGCGTACACTTCAATGGCCGTCGCTTCAATTTCAGGATGCGTGACCGGAATATATTCAACACGTCGGCTGAAGTCCGCCGAGATGATGATGGCCGCGACATAATCACCGGCATCGACTCCGGCGCGGGCGGCGTCGGCACTGTCGAGCAATTCCGCATCCGTGAGGTCAAACAGGGTGACGTCATTGCCGTCATCATCGCTACCCACAATCAAGTCACACGTTGGCGCGTCCGCATCGGTTGCCGTGTCGTCATCGTCCGGCGGAACGAGTGCCGAGACGATGATGTCCCCATACGGCGGGCCGAAGCCGCTGCCTTCATCGAGATTGACGACGGCGACCGGAATATCGCTGACGGGGACATCGCCGCCGCCGAGATTGCTGAATGCGAGACTGATAATCGTCGCGAGAACAAGCGGCGTCGCGATCATGATGAGTATCAGATTGCGGTCGGTGTACGTGATGTATAGGTCTTTCCAAACGAGTGTCCATAATTTGCGCATGGTCAATCCCTCAGTGCTCGTCCGGTCAAATTGAGGAAAACAGCTTCGAGGTCGGGTTCGCGAACTTCGACCGAGAAGACTTCGACACCTTCTTCGTTGCAGATGCGCAATAAATCCGGCAGCGCTTTGCGCCCACGTTTCGCGAGAATCGTGATCGCGCCTTCGACCGTTTGCCCGGAGCGTATCGCCTGCATCGTGCCGGTGGCGCGTTTTTCGACGACCGGCACATCGGACTCGCCGTTGACTTCGGCGCTGCGCAATTCGATGGCGTTGAAGGTCGCATCGGTGACACCTTCGACTTCTTGCTTGAAGCGTTCGAGGATATGATCTTTCACGCCTTGCTCGCCGACATTGAACAGCAAGCGGTCTTCTTCGCCGACTTGTTGAATCAATTCGCCGACGGTGCCGAGCGCGATGATTTCACCATAATCGATGATGCCGACACGGTCGCTGAGTTCTTGTGCTTCTTCCATCAGATGCGTCGTGTACAATACCGTCATTTTCATCTCGTCGCGCAAGAGCAGCACCGTGTCGAGAATGCGACGGCGGCTCTGTGGGTCGATGCCGACGGTCGGCTCATCCATATAGACGAGCTTCGGTTTGTGCAGCAGACCGACACCGATGTTGACGCGCCGCTTCATCCCGCCGGAGAAGGTTTCGATTTTTTCGTTCTGCCGGTCACGCAGGTCGATGAAGTCGAGCACCTCATCGACACTGCGCCGAAGTTCACCCCCGCCGAGACCGTACATGCGCCCGAAGAATTCGAGATTTTGCCGAGCAGTGAGCGTCGGGTACAGCGCGATTTCTTGCGGGACGACGCCCATCAATTTCTTGGCCTCGATAGGATGATCCTTGATGGAATACCCGCCGATGCGAGCATCGCCTTTTGTCGCCGCGATGAGACCGCTAATCATCGAGATGGTCGTCGTTTTGCCGGCGCCATTCGGCCCCAATAAGCTGAAAATTTCCCCCTGATAAATATCGAGGTCAATCCCTTTGACTGCCTCAAGTGTCGTGCCGTCCGACCGTTTGAATACTTTCGTCAGGCCGCGCACTTCGATCATGGTTTGCATAACAGGCTTCCCCTAGCTTGGTTGTGTGTTATGTCTTGTTGATTTGATTTACGCATCTTGATGCGAAAGGTTGCAATGTAGCCACTCAGCATACAAGCATCAATCGAGCAGGATGAAACGATATTGAACCGCGAAGACGCCAAGAACGCCAAGATTTCTTTATAAAATCCTTTGCGGTCTTTGCCACTTTGCGCCTTTGCGGTGAACCGTTTTGCTTTTCTTTTGCAAAGACCCAACCTGAGTCGTTACGTTGCGATATGGATTACATATTTATCAGGACTTACACAATCGGGCATCTTGTATCGTGCCGCCAGATGTTAAAACATCCGGCTACCCCAATATCAAACCCACTGCACGTAGACATAGCAGTACCTAAAGGGGTTATTTAGGGATATTCAATCAAATGCAGTACCCTTCAGGGTACTTGGCTTTGTGGCAGCCGGAGAATTTATTCTCTGGTTGCTCCATGCTTTCTGAACTGCGTAAGTCCTGTTTACATGGGAATTTTGCCACATCTGGTTATCAAAGCCCGCGACGTGCGGTATACTTGTGGGTAACGATTGGAACGTCGCCATCATGCGAAGGGGAATTGATGAGACGCACGCTGTTCTTGCTGATTATCACAATCGGACTCGGTTTATTGACGGCGCCAGTTGCGGGGCAAGATGGGTTCAACTTGCCAGCAGCGTTGTATGCACTCGGCAGCGATGGTCAAGTGCAGCGTTTCGGTCTCGGCACAGAGGGCGTCCGCACGGTCACGCCGGAAGATGCCTTCGTGCTCGACTTTGGCGTCTCGCCGGACGGCAATTGGCTCGCCTATCGCACCGAAGATGCGCTCTCGGTCACCCATCTGTTTCTCGACAACAGCGCGATTGTCGAGACGAATGCCGGTGTGCCGCCTGTGCGCGGCCAAGGCGATACGCTGGCGTGGTCGCCGACGGGCGACACGATTGCCTATACGACACTCAACGGCATTCGCGTCCATTTCAACAGCGGCTTGTCGACGCTTGAAGATGAAACCAAATTCGCAGACATCACAGTCGGCGAGATTCATGATTTGCGTTGGTCGCCGGACGGACGCTTTCTCGCGGCGGCAGCCAACGACAACATCTGGTGGATTTATCGCCGCGACGAACCGGAGATGACACTCGTCAGCGCGATACCGTCATCGATTGGGTTGGATTGGCTCAGTGGCGGCGAACTCATCTTCGCGCCGCAAGATGGCGGTTTGTTCGCGATGAATCTCGACAATGCCAATGCCCAGACGACTCTGCTCGACGATACGTGGTTTTATCGCCTGCCATTTCGCAGGCCGGACGGGACAATCGTCGTCTTCGCCCGGCAGAAAGGTGATGATACCATCGAGGAAGGCTTCGGACGTTTGATTGCGCTGCTGCCCGATGAAGCGGCGATTGGCAATCTGAGCGAAACGGCGATTGAAATCGAAGCGCTGCGTTGGATGCCGCGTGGCGAATTTTTGACGGCCTTTCAAGGCGGGGTTCTCGCGGTGGTCGAACCGACGACCGGCAATGGCTTCCCTCTGCCGATTAGCAATGCCGTCGCTTTTGGCTGGGGTTCGCAACCCTTTGAGCACGTCGAAGGGGTACAGCTTCCGCGTGAGGGATATTTCCTCGCGGAAGACGAAAACGAAGTCGTGCAATTGTGGCGCCTACCGGCTGACGGCTCGCCGCCATTCACCATCACTGACGGCGAGGACGACGTCACGAGTTACGGCATCTCGCCGGGTGGTCGCAATGTCGCTTACAGCAGCGGCGGAACGTTGTGGCTGCGCTCTGCTGACGGGCGCGGTGAGGCGCGTCAGTTGGCGACGATCAACGCTGAAAACCTTCCTGACCCCGCATTCAGTCCTGATGGGCAACAGATTGCCTATGCCGATGGCGGTATATGGATGATTTCAACGAATGGGGATGCGCCGCAACAATTGGCTGCGAATCGAAGCGATGGACAAAGTGAGGTGCTCTATGTGCGTCCGCAATTTGCGACCAATTTAGGCGCTCTCTTGGTCGATATTGTTGGCGGCGATGGTGTCGCGCCGGGTATACTCGATGTGAACACGGGGGAAGTGCTCGGCGCGTCGTGCTGCTTCAGCAACAGCAGATGGCTGCGCGATGGGCGTTTCATCACGTATAGCGTCAATACCGACCCGCTCATCATTTTTGCGCCGGGATTGCAATTGTGGAATGTCAACAGTTTGAGCGAACCGGCGATACTCTTGCCGGACTTAGTGTCGGTCAGCGAAGTGGTTGAGGTCGAACCCGGTGTGCTGCGCATTGTGATCGACACCGGCGCACAATTCGTCTCGCCTCTGCGCGTCGTCGATATGCGCATTGAAGATGGGGTGACGACATTTGTCAGCGCACACGGCTTTGCTGAGGAGCCAACGTTATCGCCCGGCGGGGATTTCATCGCGGGTTTCGCCGGTACAAATGTGGCGCCGGGAGTCGTTCGCGGCTCATTGACTCTTATTGATAATATGACGGGCGAACAGGTAATTTTAAGCGAACCTAAAAGCGTCTGGGATTTCAAATGGCGGCCTAATTAACATCCATCACGCGGATGCAGGGACACAGCGCGTTGCGCTCTTTTGGGCAGAGCACACACCCTAGGCATCAACTCAAGGATGAATGCTTGCAAACCTCACCCCCCGGCCCCCTCTCCGCGTGCGGAGAGGGGGAGAAAAAGGCGCAACGGTCGCCGTGCGAGTCCCCTCCGTAGGGCAGTGTCTACGCGCGGAAACCGCAGTGTCTACGCGCGGAAACCGCAGTGTCTACGCGCGGTAACCGCAGGGTCTACGCGCGGTGGGGGTGGGCTGGGTGCGAAAAACGAACGTCTCAAAACAATTGAGGCTGAACTTGATGCGCAAGGATCATGCGCTGCCTCAACGAAATTGACGTCATTTTTGACTGCTGCCATCTCATGTAACATCAACCCGGCTATCATGTCGGATTAAAACAAGGAATGTAACTTATGAGCGGTGAACGTATATTGGTCATTGAAGACGAAGCACGAATCGCACAGTTTGTTGAACGAGCGCTGATTTATGAAGGCTATCGCGTCAATGTGGCGCGAGACGGGCGTACCGGTCTCATCACGGCGCGAGATAATCCGCCGGATGTTGTCATTCTCGATTGGATGCTGCCGGGCTTAGACGGTCTTGAGGTGCTCAAGCGACTGCGCACCGCGAGTCCGCGCTTGCCGATTATCATGCTGACGGCGAAGGATGAAATTGCCGACCGTGTTGAAGGCCTCGACACCGGCGCGAATGATTATCTCGTCAAACCGTTTGCCGTCGAAGAATTGCTAGCGCGGATACGGGCGCTGCTGCGCCCCATCGAACCGGCATCGCAACCGGAGACGCTGCGCTTCGCCGATTTGACGCTCAACACGGGCACCCATCGGGCGAGTCGGGGGGAACGCGCCATCGACCTGACGGCGAAAGAATACGAATTGCTAGAACTTTTCATGCGCAATCCGCGCAATGTGTTGACGCGCGACGTCATTTTCGACCGCGTGTGGGGCTATGATTTCGGCGGCGAGAGCAATATCATAGAGGTCTACGTGCGCTATTTGCGGCAAAAAACCGAAGCCGAAGGCGAACCCCGTCTGATTCACACAGTACGTGGTGTGGGATATGTCTTGCGGGAGGACTGAGACGTATGACATTTCGGACGAAATTGGTTTTGTGGTATTCGAGTTTGCTCGTCGGCATTGTCGTGCTCGTCGGTGCGGCGGTCTTCGCCGTCGTGCGTTGGACGCTGATCAACTCGATTGACGATACACTCGAAGAAACCGCGCGCGAAGTCATCGCTAATATCTATGAGGGGCCGGGTGTGCTCGCCGAGTTCGGCGGGGCGCAAACTTTGATTGTGCCAATGCCGGAGCTAGACATCTTTCGCGCCTCGAATGTCTATGTACAAGCGTGGGACAGCGTGCAGGACGGCACGCCACGTCTCGCCGCCTCGTCGGACAATTTGGCGGATTTCCGCACAGCGTTGGACTTCGCTGCTGTCGGCAAACCGCAAACCCAATACTCCGATGTATTGATTCATGGCACTGAGGTACGCGTCCTCAGCCAACCGGTTTTCTTTGGCGACCGCTTGTTCGGCACGATACAAGTCGGCGCATCGTTGGAAACACTCAACCAAGCGACCGAACGCCTCATCGGTATCATGGCGGTTAGTCTCGGTATCGCGGTCATCGGGTCGGTTGCGTTGGGGATGTGGTTGTCGTCGCGGGCGCTCAAGCCGATTGAGAACATCACCGAAGCCGCGACAAAAATCGCTAATGCGGACGACTTGAGCACGCGCTTGCCATGGGACGGCCCACAAGACGAACTCGGTCGCTTGATCTCGGTCTTCAACAATATGATGGAACGGCTCGAAGATTTGTTCAAAGTGCAGCAGCGTTTCGTCGCCGATGTCTCGCATGAATTGCGCACGCCGCTCACATCGGTGCGCGGCAATCTTGACCTCATCAAACGCTATGGCATGGATACCGAATCGCTAGAAGCCATCGAAAGCGAAACGCATCGCATGACGCGCATGGTCGAGGATTTGCTGCTGCTAGCAAAAGCCGATTATGGCGGCCTCACGCTGGAGCTTGAGCCGCTCGACCTCGACACGGTGTTCAGCGAAGTTTATCGCGATGCGTGGGTGCTTGCAAAAGACCGTCGCTTAGAGATTAAAATTAGCGACTTTGAACCGGTGCGTGTGATGGGGCACGGCGACCGCATCAAACAATTGCTGCTCAATCTGATCGGCAATGCGATTAAGTTCACGCCCGACGACGGTCGGATCACGCTCTCGTTGCAGCGCGTCGGCAATCACGCCATCATAGTGGTGCAAGATACGGGCATTGGTATCGCGCCGGAAGACCTTGAGCATATCTTCGACCGCTTTTATCAAGCCGATGAATCGCGGGCGCGGATGAGCGATGGCGAAAGTGCCGGATTGGGCTTGGCCATCGCGCAATGGATTGTCGATGCACATGGCGGCACGATCCGTGCTGAGAGTCAACCGGGTAGAGGGTCGCGTTTCATCGTCACGCTGCCGGTGCTGCAAGACGACGCACCGCAGATCGATTATGACGATGAAGCGGATATGGACGGCGGGCGCTATCCACGTCGCAGCAGAAATTTCGCGGTCGGGAAATAACTCGGTGAGCGCCATCATTCAACTCTATCCGCCGACCGGCGGCGAGTCCTCGTTGGAAGGCTTGTATCTCGGCCATCATTTGCGCGAATCCGGTGCGAACAAAGGCGAGGCATTTGTTTACACCAATTATGTCGTCAGCCTTGACGGGCGTATCGCGATTCCACACCCGACAAAAGACGGCTTGGCCGTCCCGCAAGCGATTGCCAACGACCGCGATTGGCGTTTGTTTCAAGAACTTGCGACTCAAGCCGATGTCCTCATCACGACCGGACGCTACTTCCGCGATTATGCCGATGGCCGCGCCCAAGAAATCCTCGAAGTGTATGATGACCCGAAATATGCCGACCTCAAAGCGTGGCGCGAAGCCAACAAGCTGCCTACACAACCGGCGCTTGCCGTCATCAGCAACAGTCTCAACTTTGAGATTCCCGCGGGGTTGACCGAAAACGGTCGGCAGATTTATATCTTCACGAGCGCAGACGCCGACGCAAAACGCATCGCCGAACTTGAGCAGCAGCAGGCGATTGTCCTCGTCGCGGGGGATGATGGTGTCGATGGGCGGCAGATGGTGCGTCTGCTATCTGAACGCGGTCATCGCACGATTTACTCGACTGCCGGGCCAAAAGTTTTTCATCTACTGTTACAGGCGGATGTGCTCGACCGCTTATACCTGACGCACGCGCCGCGCATTCTCGGCGGCGACCCCTTCGCGACGATTGTCGAGGGCAGCCTGCTGCAACCGGCGGCTGACTTCAAGCTCCACACGCTCTATTTTGATGCGCAAGGTGTGGATGGCTTGGGGCAGTTATTCATCTCGTACAATCGTACAATCGCGAATTAGTCAGCCAATTCAATCTCAGCCTCCGATAAACGTTCGTGTATCAACGAGACCATACGCGGGCGTAATTCTGCCCCCTTGCCAAATTGTGCTTTGGCGAGCACCTTGAGTTCAGTATGTTGACCGACGTTGTCTTCGGCAAGCACTTGCCACGGTTCAATCAGATTGGGTAGCAGGGTACATGCTTCTTTGCCGAGTTCATCCAACAAAGTGAGCGAACGGTTGAGATCGCGCGTCGGGATTTTGAAGATCGCGTTCGTGACCGAGTAGCGCCCGCGACTGAAGTTGCGCACGATGCGAATCTCGCCATTCGGAATCGTGTACAATTCGCCGTCTTCGCCGCGTAACAACGTCATCCGCAAGTTGACTTCCTCAATCAGCCCCTGAATGCCCATGATTTCAACTTTTTCGCCGACATCGAAGGTGTCTTCAAAGATGAAGCTGATGCCGGAGAGATAATCGCTCAACAATGGACGTGCGCCGAGACCAAAACCGGCGGTGAACAAGCCAATCATCCACACAACCGTCGTCGCATCGACGAAGCGCCCGATGGTCACGGCAGTCGCTGTCATATAAGCGGCAATTGTTATCGCGCTCGACACGAGACCGTACAATGTGCGTTGACGTTCAGGACGTGGGCGACGATGGCGCAAGGCGAAACCGCCAATCGGTAACAAACGCCGGGCGATAAATCCCGACCGTCTATGGACGAAATACGCTAAAAGATAGACGCCTACAATGGGAATGATGTATTCAAGTATGGCAGACTGAAGCGATGCGCTCATTGAAATAACCTCCGGCACAGTAACTACTCAGGTTGTGTTTTTGTCAAAAGAAAAGTAAAAAGATTCGCCGCAAAGGCGCAAAACGGCAAAGACCGCAAAGGATTTTATAGAGAAATCTTGGCGTCTTGGCAGTCCAATATCGTTTCATCCTGCTCGATTGATGCCTGTATGCTGAGCAGTTACCCGCCACAAATAGAAAGACGCGGCAACTGTGCCACGCCTTAAGTGTATCAGATTATCTTGCGCGTTAAATATGCTTCGCTTATTCCTCTTGCGCCTCTTCTGTCGGCAGGGTGGCAACCGGCGGGAGGCCATACTGCGCCCGAATAGCATCTTCGATTTCGAGATAAATTTCTGGATTTTCTTCGAGGAATTGCTTTGAATTCTCGCGCCCTTGACCGAGCATCCCGTCGTTATAGCGATAGAATGCGCCGCGTTTTTCCACAATTTCGAGTTCCGCCGCGAGGTCGATGACTTCGCCGACTTTGCTGATGCCATGTTCATAAAACATGATGTCGAATTCGCCTTCACGGAACGGGGCAGAGACTTTGTTCTTGGTGACGCGGACACGAGTCCGGTTGCCGACGACTTCGCCACCTTGCTTAATCGACTGAATACGACGAATGTCGATGCGCACACTGGCATAAAATTTCAACGCCCGCCCACCGCTCGTGGTCTCCGGCGAATTGTGGACGATAACATCACTCACAAGATAATTGTGATTACCATCAATCTCAAGATTATATCGTAAGGCGTGCTTACCATTTCTCAACTGACGCCGAATTTCAACAATGCGGCAAGGCATAACATCCATATCAAATTTGTGATGGAAATCCAGTTCAGCTAATGCAGTACCACACAAATCATGATTGGTTCTTAATTTCTTAATCATTGATGGATGGACATAGGGAGCAATAATTTGTTCAAATTTATCGGACTCGTCGCCGGAAAAACGAATCGTTGTCCAGTTGCCCCGTGCAACAACTTTCACTTGTAAGCCAAACCGATTCGCAAACGCTCGCCGAATATCTTCCTTTTCTTCAGGGGTCGTTTTGCGTAAAGCAATCTCATTAACACGCGAATCATTCTGATAATTGCGCGTGCCATCATCTTGATACCATACAGCGAGTGCCAGCGGACTCAATGTATTCAAGATATGGGTTGGAAAACGTTTATAACGTCTATCTTCACTATAGAAAATAGACTTCCACGCGGCTAATGTGGTACTAGGTGTTGTGCGAAAACCAACATTACCTCGTTTCTCTGTATAAACCCCGGTTGAAAGCCCACCAAAAGAATCTGATTTCCAAATTATATAGTCTGTTTGAGTGGGTGCGTGCATTTCACGAAAATACGCTGTGTATTCCCCACCCGTTCTAAGTGAACCGTCACCAAGAATAGAGCCAATCAATAATTGTTCAAGGTCGTAAGACAAACACAATTTGTCATAGCGAGCGATTACTGTGTCGCCCAAATCCAAGTCCTCTGCCATCTGATAATCATCTGGTGTGAGGATGAGATGATTTGGTGTACAGGTAATCTTGGTACGTGCACTTCCATCAGGATATGCTAAAACCAATGTGAAATACTCATCTTCAATTTTACCAATTTCATTATCCGTCATATCGAATTCATTGATGGGGACGCCGTTTTTGAACCACTCTTTAATTGGTTTTGGCTCGAAGGTCTTTGTCTTGACATTATATGTCAAAACCTCAGCATTGATTTTCTGATTGACCAATTTGCCGATTGGCATCCTTCTTCCGTCAGCAAGCATGACCGGTGCTTGATATGTGAAACACCCAAACATCACGCCGATTTTCTCTCTGAGTTGGTTGGTGAACAACACCGTTGTATTCGACTGCTTAATCGCGCCGGAGAGCTTGCGCAACGCTTGACTCATCAACCGCGCTTGCAAACCGACATGGCTGTCGCCCATTTCGCCTTCGATTTCAGCACGCGGGACGAGTGCGGCGACGCTGTCGACCACGACGACATCGACCGCGCCGGAACGCACGAGCGCTTCGGTGATTTCAAGCGCTTGCTCGCCGGTGTCCGGCTGCGAGATGTAGAGCGTGTCAATATCAACACCGATGCGCTCCGCATACGCCGGGTCGAGCGCGTGTTCCATATCGACGAAAGCGCAGATGCCGCCGCGCTTTTGCGCTTCGGCGACGACGTGTAGACACAGCGTCGTCTTGCCGGAACTTTCCGGGCCGTAAATTTCGGTGATACGACCGCGTGGAATGCCGCCGACACCAATAGCAATATCGACGGTGAGCGACCCACTCGGAATCACATCGACGACCAAATTCGATGCATCGCCAAGCCGGATAATCGTGCCGTCGCCGTAACGCTTCGTCAATTCGTTCAGCGTCGCTTCGAGCGCTTTTTGCTTGCCCTCATCGCTGACCTGTACAACAGGTTCGGTCGGTTTTGATTTTTTCTTCGCCATCGCATTCTCGCCTTTTTTCAGAGGAACTCGGTTAGACTTTAGTGTAGTCTGATTTTCAAAATTTGCCAGTATGCTGCCATGTTGGGTAGAGACATAATCATAGCACGAATGTTCTAAGAAGGCAAGTGCCCGATTGTGGTGGATTGTGGTTCACACCGTCATTGGCGAGATGTTTAATCGCGTTCGTAATCGCTGAGGAGTTCTTCAAGTGTAGCCGGCTGCTCATCGATGAGGCGCTGCCGCAGCATATCGAGTTCATCATCGTCGAGGGCATCAATCAGCCGGTCGATGCGATGTTGTGGCGAGCGCTTCGCTTTTTCAACGTGTGCCTGTCGCGGTGCAGAGCGATTCGTCTCACCACCCGACCAGATGAAGCGTGTACTCACCGCGCCCGCTATCGCCAGAATCACGGCGATGGCGATGAGTTGACCGCCATCGCGCCCGACCGGTGTGTCATACCCGCTGCCAATCAACAAGGCGATGAAGAACCACATCCCCAATGTCGTTATCATGCGTGTGCGGTCGTTCATGATTTGTCCCTTAGGAGGCTTCGTATTCGCGGACAATGCGCTCGTATTGGGTGGGGTCGGTGTCGTGATAGATGAGCCGCCACGCCAATTCATTCAACTGCGCCTCGTCCAATGAATTGACTAGACGCTCGACTCGCTCCGGCGGCAGATAACTGTTGCGCACCGACCGCAGTGTGTCGCGTCCGGCTTGCCCGCTATGTTCGCGAAGGCCACTCGTTATCATACGAGTCGCGAGTAAAGCGGCAGCAGCCAATATGACGACCATCGCCAGCAGCGTGATGGTTTCACCGGCGAAGACATCGGTCATGAATGCGATGCTCGTCACAATCGCGAATGTCGTCCAGATGATGATATTGCTGATAAGTTGTTCTCGCCTAACCATGATATTCCATTCTGTTGCACATCTGTTGCACAAAACCATCATCCTCTTATACGGATGAGGTGTGCAAAATGTTTCAATATTTCAAAACAATGGCACATCAGACGGAAATCGTCACCGTTATCATATCCATGCCGCCGGGCCCATCAACCGTCAATTTGACATCGTAGTTGCCCGAGGCCGCATACGTATGTGACGGATTTTGTGATGAGTCTGTCGGGCTGCCATCGCCGAAATCCCATGTGTAAGTCGTAATCGTACCCGTCGATGTATCGGTGAAATCGATGGTGAGCGGGGCGCTACTGCTTGTCGTGAAGCTCGCAACCGGTGGCGCATCGTTGACGGTTGTGTTTTCAGCGATAGTCGTATTGTTGCCCGGCGCCGGGTCAACGACAGTGCCAGTCGCGCTCGCCGTATTGGTGATGGTGCCCGTGCCGGTCGTCGTGATGACAATCGTAATCGTTGCGCTGCCACCGTTCGCCAATGTGCCGAGTGGGCACGTCACCGTGCCGCCGCTCTCGCCACAACTGCCTTGTGTCGGTGTTGCCGAGACAAATGTCACCCCTCCTGGCAGCACATCGACGAGTTGCGCATT
>RFIA01000228.1 GCA_003695675.1 Chloroflexota bacterium | reverse complement strand
GCTAAACCCTTCAGGGCATTGCACGCAATGCCCCAACGGAACGCTTGCTCTGCGTTGGCGTCACTTGATTCCGCATCAATCTATGAAATGTCAACACAAGCTAGTTGTGAGCGGCTGATTGGTTATTCTGCATAAGACCGCGTTCGCGTGCTTTTTGCTGTTGTGGGGTGCTGTGTGTTATCCTGAGTGTCGGTAAAAATGAAACAATTTTAGAAAGGTTTCGTATGAAAGATTTTCGTTCACAGGTTGAGGCTATGCGCGAGGAATTGATCGCCCAACGTCGCGATTTTCATCAACATCCTGAACTCGCCTTTGAAGAAATTCGCACGGCGGGAATTGTCGCCGAGCAATTGCAACAGCTCGGCTTAGAAGTGCAAAGCGGTGTCGGCAAGACCGGTGTCGTCGGGGTGCTCGACGGTGAGCACGATGGGCCGACAGTGCTCGTGCGGTGTGATATGGATGCGTTGCCGGTGACTGAAGAAAACGAAACCGATTATGTCTCACAAACACCGGGCAAAATGCACGCTTGCGGTCATGATGGGCACACGACGATTGCCCTCGCGGTTGCTCGCCTGCTCAATGACAAGCGTGCTGATATGCACGGTCGAGTCAAATTTGTCTTTCAGCCGGCTGAGGAGACCGGCTTAGGTGCGCGGGCGATGATTGCGGATGGCGTCCTCGACCAACCGAAACCGGATTATTGTGTCGGTTTGCATTTGTGGAATGAAATGCCGGTTGGTCAAGTGGCCGTGCCGTCTGGCCCGTCGATGGCAGGGGCGGGTATGTTCGAGCTACATATTCAGGGGCGCGGTGGGCACGCAGCTATGCCACATCAAACGGCCGACCCGGTTGTCGCCCTCGCGCAGACGATCAACGCCATGCAGTCGATTGTCAGCCGCAATGTAGAACCGACTGAAACCGCCGTGATTTCGATCACGCAATTGGCGGGGAGTCATGCGCCGAATATCATTCCCGACAGCGTATCGTGTGCGGGGACAATTCGCACATTCACGCCTGCCATACAGCAATTGGTTACCGAACGAATGCACGCTGTCGCCCAAGCGACCGCGCAAAGCATGGGATGTACTGCCGATTTGCAATTCGGCGTGTCTGCGCCGCCGGTCAATAACAATGCCGAGATTGCCGCACGCTTGACGGATGGCTATCGCCGTATCGTGCCGGACATCACAATTCACAATGATTTTCGCACGATGGCCGCCGAAGATGTGTCGCTGTTCCTCGAAGCGATACCGGGTGTGTATATGATGGTTGGGTCGGCCAATCATGAGCGCGGTCTCGATTATCCGCATCATCACCCGCGCTTTGACATTGACGAAGAGGCGCTCATCATCGGCGCGTCGATGCTTGCCTCTGCCGTGTCAGAATTTGTGCTGCCGGATTAAATTCGTTCACCGCGCGAGATAGGGCAGGCGTGTGGCAGTACGCCCGTCGTTGTGGCGATCAATCTGCGGCAGATTTCAGAATCGTTTCGCCATCGTGTCGTCGCAGCAAGAGAGCCGGAACTAGCGCGATGGCACACACCACTGCGCCGACGAGACCGAGTTCGGCCAACACCTTAACGGTGATGTTGGCGTAAACGTCAATCGCGCCGAACGGGTCAACCGGGCCGCCGAGTTGTTCGACCGCCAATGCGTTGACGCGGCGCAGCGAAATCGTGGTCAACGCCGAGATGCTCAATGTCATGCCGATGAGGCGCAAGATGATGACGAGTGCCGACGCCGACCCGCGTTTGTCTTCGTCTGCCGCGTTGATGACCGCCGCACTTATCGGTGAAAATGTGAGGCCGAGTCCGATACCGATGAGCGCCATTTCAAACGCGACGAGCATGTCGCTGATGTCGATGCGCCATGTTCGCCAGACGAGTCCGAAGCCAAGCAAAGCGATGCCGAGACCGATTGCCGTCGCGCGTTGATACCCGACACGGTTGCTGAGCCAACCGCCGGGTATCGCCGCCAGCGCCATTGGGACGGTCAATGCAGAAAGCAGAACGCCCACTCGCAACGCGGCTTCGGTCAATTCGGTTGCATCCTCAGCGCGGACATTGACCAAGATCGGCACGCTGACGAGGCCAATCATCAACGAAAAGCCGACGAACAAATTCGTCAACGACCCGCTAGAGAGATTGCGACGCTTGAACATATTCAAGTCGAACAATGGGTATCGCACACGACTTTCGACCGCGATGAAGCCGATGAATAAAAGCAGCGCGACACTCAACAGAGGAAGCGCATAGGCGGGCAAGCTCGACAATTCCTCAAAACTTGCCGTCGCGCCAGAGACTTCGATATTCGCGCCCAGACCGATGTTGAGAGCGATGAGTGCGCTGATAATCAATATCGCACCAGCGAAGTCGAATCGTCCCTTGTGGCGTGGTTGCGGCACATGACGTAAGAACCACCATGTCGCGCCGAGCGCCGCCAATGTGATCGGCACATTGATCCAAAACAGATTTTGCCACGCGGTGAATTGCACCATGATGCCGCCATAGAGATGACCGAGCACCCAGCCTAGTGTGTCAATCGCGCCGATGATGCCGAGCGGCCATGCGCGTCGCCCGGCTGGGAATAAATCGCCGACAAGCGCGAGGCTGACCGGTACGAGCGCCCCCGCGCCGAGCGCTTGTATCACACGACCGAGAATAATCACTTGCAACGTGACGTTATTTCTGTCCGGGCGTTCTCCCATGCGGCGATAGAGATTATACGCGATTTGTGTCGGTGTTGCGTCCGCCGTCGCCACGATGATCGAGCCGACGATGAAAATGATGAGGCTCGCGATGTACACCCGTCGCCGCCCGACAAGATCGCTGACGCGCCCCATGAATGTCATACTGATGGTGTAGGCCAGCAGATACCCACTGACAATCCACGCCGCGTCGTCAAGATCGCTCTGAAGCGGCAGTTCTAACTCTAAGATCAGTTCCGGCAAAAAAGCCGAGACGATTGTCAGGTCGAGCGCGCCGATAAAAACAGGCAGGCTGATGATTGCGAGAATCAGCCATGGATTATGAACGTGTTTGTGCTGGTTGGTTGTTTGCATGACGAGTTAAGCATCCGGTGGCACGATTTCTGATTCTGCATTGATGTCGAATACGTCGATACGCCATGTTGATGGCACGGGGTCTTCTTCTGTTTCGGTGCCCGGCTCAACGAGTATCAATCGTAAAATTTGATTGGTTTCGCGCTCGATGAACACATCGGCAATCACCCGTTCGGGGAAGAGAATCCAACCACCGACAATGGTCGAAACAATATCGCCGTTGGTCACACCGCGTAGATGATAAACATCGCTGCCATCTTCGAGCGATTCCTCGCCGATGAATTCGATTTCGTCGAGCATAGCGAGCACCGCGTTGATGCCGGTATCCTCGCCGAGAATGACGGCTGGGTTGAAGCCCTCGGCGAATGGCGCATTGACCCATCTGTTGGCGGTGAACAGCCCGCGAAACCATTGATTTTCCGATTGTGAGAAGATCTCGACGCCGACCGGCAAACCGGCGGCAATCAAATCAATTTCAGCCAGCATCAAGTCGGGGGCTTCCCATTGGCCGATGCCGCGTCGTAGGGTCGCTTCGATAACGCCATCACCAATATCAACACCGATGAAATGCGGCGCCCCAGTTTGTTCGATTTCCATGCGAAATGTTTCCACATTGCGCAAGTTGTCGGCAGCTGCCTGCGCAATCGCGAGCGGGTCGCGGGTTTCTGCCGTGTTTTGGCTGTTGCTGCCCACGGAACAAGCCGCGAGCAACATCATCGTGCCCATCAGTAGATAACCTAAACGTCGCACTATTGCTCCGTTCCTTTGTCGTTCTGTCTGCTTTGATTTTGAAGTGCCCTAAGCATAACATCAATAGACGGGCAGTGTTAGGGCTACCCGTATATATACTACGTAGATTGGTGGCTGTTGTTGCGAATTGCAGCGTTATTTGATTTGTGTCCACGTGCCGCTATCCCCCCCGGAGAAGCGGAATACCCCGATGGGCGAGTCGATATAAAATGCCCCGGTGTTTTGCTCAAACTGAATGGTGCGGTTGCTTTCGTCCTCTCTCTCAGTTGCCCATCCGGTCACATCGAGCCACTCGCCGAAAGGTTTCGGCCCGAATAGATACAACCATCGAAACATGCGGCGCGGTTTGACGAGGCCGCTTGGGGGATCGGGGAAGGGATTGCCGCTGCCGTCCCAATCATTGATGAAAGCGGCGTAGCGATTGTCCTGTGCCAATAGCACATAGATTTTGTTGAGATTGTTGGCATCGACATAAATCATGAAGCCGTTTTCAAATGGCTGAAAAGCCCCTGCACCAATTGCGCCGACTGCTACCGGGCAATTGGCAAAATCGGGCGCGAATTCGTTCCCGAAGAACCAATCTATCGCACATGTCACCGTAATCGGTACGGAGAAATTCGCCGTCAGGCCACCCCGCATCGCGGTCAAGCGATAGATGACGAGTCCCTTCACATTCGGTGGTATGGTGACGGGCAATTCGCCGCTTGGTGTGACGGAGAAGGTCTGCAAGACGACCCCCTGCTGATTTTGCAAATCAATCTGTGCGGTGTCGGCAATCGATTGCCAACGCAGAATAATCGAAGCGCCGGGCGCAACCGCATTCATACTGGCTGTGAACGAAATGATTTGCGGGGCGTTCGGTGTTGGTGTCGCCGTGGGCGTATTCGTCGCCACCGGCGTATCGGTCGGCGTATTCGTCGGTGTGTTTGTCGCGGTTGGTGTCGGCGATGGGGTGAATGTCAGTGATGGCGTCAATGTGTCGGTGAGGGTCGGCAAGGGCGTATTGGTTGTGGTGAAGGTCGCCGTGGGGGTATTCGTCGCTGTTGCGGGCGGTGTCTCTGTCGGTGTATGACTCGGTGTCAACGATGGCAATACAGCAAGCGTCGGTAAATCTGCAACCTGTTGTTGGGTTTGATTGCAGGCAACAATGACCAGCATGAGTATAATAAGCACAGTCGAAAGGCGAAATTTTGGGTACATCATGCACCTCCGTAAGCGTCGGAGTCATCGTTGAATATGAGATTTTCTTTACATTTATTCATAATCTTACTCGCATCGTCTGCCGGTTGCCAGCTTACTTTAGTCGCAGACGGTGTGCCGAACGCCACCGCAATGACCGATGTCGGCATTCAAATCGCGCCCGAAAGCGTCAATTTTCAAGCGACTCGTCCATTTCGGGTTATTGCGACGCCTTCGCCGACAACACAACCGTCCCCTGTGGCGACCGCGACTCCGATACCCACGTTTACGCCGACACCTTTGCCACAAACATTTGTCGTTGGGCAAACCGTTGCAGGCCGCGACATCGTGGCTCATCGTTATGGCGATGGCGAGGCGATGATTATGCTCATTGGTGGTATTCATGGTGGGTGGGAAGCCAACACCGTCGAACTCATCCAACAATTGATGCGACACTTTGAAACGCATCCCGAAAGTATTGTGCCCGGTGTGTCGTTCTTATTGATCCCCGTCCTCAATCCAGACGGTCTCGCCGCCGGGCGCGACATCAACAGCCGCTTCAACGGCAACACCGTTGATCTCAATCGCAATTGGGGGTGCGGCTGGTCTGCCGAAGCCTTTTGGCGCGACCAACATGTTGATCCCGGTTC
Organism: Chloroflexota bacterium; assembly: GCA_003695675.1. Lineage (GTDB taxonomy): Bacteria > Chloroflexota > Anaerolineae > Aggregatilineales > Phototrophicaceae. The sequence continues at coordinate 6,573 of RFIA01000228.1, read as the reverse complement.
ACAACCATTTTCGGAACCGGAGACGCAGGCGGTCGCCGCTTTGATTCGTTGGGTGCAGCCGAGCGTCGTTTTGTTTTATCATAGCGCCGCTAAAGGGGTCTTCGCCGGGCATTGTGACGGTGGCGAGGTCTCCGACGAGATGGCGGCTGTTTATGGCGAAGCAGCGGGATACGAATATGGCGGCGACTTCACCGCTTATCCCGTCACCGGGACGGGGCCGAGTTGGGTAGACGGTCTCGGCATTCCGTCTGCGGATGTTGAATTGGCGACTAAAACCGCGACCGAATTTGCGCAAAATTTACGCGCGATTATCGCGCTGCAATGTTGGTTAGTCGGTGCAGATGACATTGATATTTGCGAATAGATCGTGACGACTGCGTAGTGATGTATGGCAAGAGCAATGGTTAATCATGATGGATTTTTTATTGTCGGTGTTGTCTTGACCGGCGCGTTGATTTATGTGGTGACGATGGCAGTGCTTCCGGTCGTCATCGCTATTGTTGTGCTTGCTTTCATGTTCTGGAAGCGGCTTGTGTTACCCGCGACACGAATCGATTTACGAAGGCGGCAACTCATCAGAGGGATGATAATCGGTTTCCTCGCGGGGGGGCTTCCCGGCGGACTCGTCGGGGCACAAGACATCGAGATTAACGCGCCGTTGTTCGGTTTGATCGTTGGTGTATTCGGCAGCACAATCGCGGCGGCCATGACGACCCCTCATCTGCTTGATGAGCGTTATTTTCAAACACATCGCGTCGCCGCACGACGCATGACGCAACTTTTGCTAGGGCGCATCGCGTTTGGCACGACGGCGGCGCTGATTATGGGGCGCTCAATCACCTTGTTCATCAGTTTTCTCGGCGGGTCGGAGCAAGTCGAACTCCTCAGCGTTCAGGGCGATGTCGTCGGGACGGCTTTACTGAGTATACCGGTTGGCGTCATCGCAGCGCTCATCGGCAGCAATCTTGTTTGGTACGATAACGTCGTCGATGACGGCATCCCATCACGCTACCCAACGATGCACATTAAATGCACTGTGATGATTGGTCTCATCAGTGGCGGCAGCGGCGGCTTGTTGTTCGGCGTCGTCAGTCAGAATATCTTGTTCGTCGTCGGCGGTTTCGGGGTCGGGCTGATACTCGGCCTCATCAGTGGTGTGCTGAGTGGGTTGCTCATGACCCTGACGATTTTGCGGAGAGCGTGATCGATGCAAGCCGAGACCCCCCATCCATTCGAGACGATGCCGCTCAGCGACTTGTTGTCGATTGTGCTGCGACGCTTCAAATCGTTGTTGTGGCAACATGGCTTTAAGCTAAATGATGACGACCTCGCAGCCCTTGCCGCACAGATTGTGGCCGGTGAATCGAACGAAATGCGTGAAGAACTCAAGGCGTTGCTCATCACACTTGTGAAGGCAAGCGAAGCCGTCCTTGCGCGATGGGAGTTGACATTCGCCCAATCGCTCAAAACACGAATCGATCAAATCCCCGCTTGGGAGAGCACATCTGAATTTCTCGAAATTGCCAACGCCAAAACCAATGCTGAGCAGCGCATCGCGAATTTTTCGGCGCTTTTGGTGGCAATGGGCGAGTCACAGTATGCACATTATTTGCACACGGTGATCGCGCACGACCCGGCAGATGTTGATGGCATCATCGCGCGGCGCGTCGTCGATTCTGTTTGAAGCGTCACGAACGCCGAGAAATTTTCAAATCTCCTTTGCGCCTTTTGTGACGTTGCGGTTCATAGCCTTCATCGCTTCACGATTCGTTGCTGCAAGTTGAGTGGTTATCTATTTGTAACCATAAAGTCATTCTGCGATAACGAATCCTGCTGGGTGGGTTGACAAAGCCCCCCATTTTGTCATATCCTGTTGTCGATTGTGATTTTCATTACAAACAATCGTTCGATTGCAGCACAACTAATAAAACCCAATTTGAGGGATTTTGGAAGAGGTTAGAAATCAGATGTTACAAATACCAAGCAATGTATGGATGGAGATGCACGACGAAGAACGCGATGCGTGCGATGTCATCGTTGAGATGGACGATGGTTCGCTGTGTACGGCATTATTCGTGACGCTGCCGTATCTCCAACGACAGATGAAATTGAGTTACGACATGAGCAAGCAATTGAACGACACCCCTGCTGTGCCGTATGCTGCTATGGAAACGCCGCATGTTCTCGTCGAGAGCCTAGACCGCGACGTGATTGAGGACACGATTGATAATTTGCTGGCGCTTGAAGTATTTGAGACAATTTTTACGCCGGTTTCGCGACCGAATCCTGTTGAGGCCGAAACGACTGATACAATCGGGATTGATGACCGGGCGACTCAAGAAGTTGCGGCGGTTGTTCTGTCCGACGTGCTTGTTGTCGAGGAGTGATGCGCAAGATTTAACCACCCAACAAGCATTACCTACGCACGATAACGCGAGGACACGAACAACTGTGACTTCGCGTTTTTGTTTTTTCGTTTATGATACACACCTGCATGGATTACATCTTGTCTGGAGATTGACTATGTCTGATGAACGTTATGAAGACAGCCGACTCTATCGCATTCGGCATTCGATGGCGCATGTCATGGCCGAAGCGATGCTTGAACGCTTCCCCGAAGCGAAAATCGCCATCGGCCCGCCGATTGAAGATGGTTTTTATTATGACTTCGACCTGCCGCGCCCGGTCACCGATGAAGATTTGGCGTGGGTCGAAAAACGCATGAAGAAAATTATCGGCGGTGCGCATGACTTCATCGTCCGCGAAGTGTCGCCCGACGAAGCGCGAGAGATTTTCAAAGATCAACCCTACAAAATTGAACTCATCAACGACCTTGAGGCCGGTCGGGTCGACGAAAACGGCAATCAGATCGCCGAAGCGGCGGACACGATCACGGTCTATACACAAGACACATTCACCGACTTGTGTCGTGGGCCGCATGTCGCCAATACGAAAGAACTCAATGCGAAGGCCTTCAGCATTCGCTTCAAACCGCCCGCCGGTGCATATTGGCGCGGTGACGAAAATCGTGAGCAACTCACGCGCATCTATGGCACCGCATGGGAGACGCCGGAAGAGTTGAAAGATTATCTCCATCGTCTCGAAGAAGCCAAACGTCGTGACCATCGCGTACTCGGCGATAAACTCGGCTTGTTCACATTCAGTCCACTCGTCGGCAAGGGGTTGCCGTTGTGGAAACCACGCGGCGCGATTCTGCGCGATACGCTTGAGCGTTGGCTGCGTCAGGTGCAAATCGATCATGGTTACGATCCGGTCGTGACGCCGCACGTCGGCAACCTCGACTTATATCGGACATCCGGGCATTATCCATATTATGCCGACAGCCAATACAATCCGATTCAAGTCGATGACGAAGAATTTTTGCTCAAGCCGATGAACTGCCCGCATCACATCATGATTTACAAAAGCGAGATGCGTTCGTATCGTGATTTGCCGGTGCGCTTTGCGGAATTCGGCACGGTTTATCGTTATGAGCAGTCCGGCGAATTACAGGGATTGACCCGTGTGCGTGGCTTCACCGTTGATGATGCGCATCTGTTCGTGACGCCCGACCAATTGCTCGACGAATTCAAAGATGTCGTTCGTTTGACACAATATGTCTTCGACGCGCTTGGCTTGACGGATTTCCGCGCTCGTGTCGGCACGCGAGACGACGGCGACAAATGGGTCGGGGATGAGGCCTTGTGGGACAAAGCAACCAACGCGATCATTCAAGCGTGTGAAGAACTCGGCCTGCCGCATTATGTCGAAGAAGGGGAGGCCGCGTTTTATGGGCCGAAGCTCGACTTCATCTTCCGCGATGTGCTCAAACGCGAATGGCAGCTCGGTACAGTGCAAGTTGATTATAATTTGCCGGAGCGCTTTGAATTGGAATATGTCGCGCCGAACAATGTTCGAGAACGCCCGGTCATGATACACCGCGCACCATTCGGCAGCCTTGAGCGTTTCATCGGCATCTTGATTGAACATTTCGATGGCGCGTTTCCGGCGTGGTTGGCGCCGGTGCAGGTGATGATGATTCCCGTCGCCGACCGCCACTTCGATTATGCCGACCGCATCGCCGCGCAACTCAAGCAGCATGGGCTGCGTGCCGAAGTGGACAAGGGCAAGGCGCGTATCGGCGGGAAGATTCGCGAAGCGCGTGAGCAGCGCATCCCATGGATGCTGATCGTCGGCGACAAAGATGTCGAGAATCAGACCGTCAGCTTGCGTTTACGCACTGATGAAGATCTCGGCGCGATGTCGTTGGAGGCGTTCATCGCGCTTGCACAACGCATCATCGACACGCATTCGATGGCGTTGCAATAAAAGCGGTTTTTAACCGCAAAGATGGAGAGGACGCCAAGAAAATGCAAGTGGTCTTCCCTTCACGTCACGAGCAGATGGCGCCACCGTGCTTTGAAGATGCGCACGAATTCTTGATGAACGCTGTTGAGGGCGCGGCCTCGTTGCGCGATTAAGACCGGCTCGCTCATCAGGCGTGGCATATCGGCGATGTCGAGGAAGACGAGTTGCCCGGTTTCGACCGGATGACGGACGTAACTCTCTGGCAAAAATGTGACCCCCTTGCTGAGCCGCACGAGTCGCAGCGCCATCACCATCGGCACGGCGATGACCGCGCCGCCGCTGCCGACTCGTCCTTGCTCAACCACCTCGTCGATGAAGGCCGACATACGCGGGAACATCGAGACGCGGAAAATCGTATGTTGATAAATATCGCTCATCATCAGCGTGTCGTGCGATTGATGATGCGCCGCGAGTGGATGGTCGGCCGCGACGACAGCGCGTATTGGGTCTTGCAGGCGCAAGAGTTGCGTCATGTGTTGGTCGAAGACCGGCGCGTTGACGAGACCGAGCATCATCACATTGTCGTGCAGCAGATCAAAAATCGTTCGCTTGTCGCGCTCGCGGATGAGGACATCGACCGTCGGATGCTGCTGCCGGAAGTCGGCAAGCGCATCGACGAGAAAGCTGAGGATGAACGGTGTCGGCGCGGCGATTTTGATTTGCCCGATCCGCCCCGCTTGAAAGTGACGCACAGCCTGCAACCCATCGTTCATCACAGCGAGTATGCGTTGCGCATACGGTAGAAAGTGTTCGCCGAGCGGCGTCAATTGCAATTGCCGACCGCGCCGCTCAAACAATGCGCCGCCGAGTTCGGCCTCGAGTATCGTGATGCGCGTGCTGACGGCGGGCTGCGTCAGGCCGAGTGACTCGGCGGCACGGGTGAAGCTGCCATCGCGGGCAGCGCGTTCAAAGGCTTCGAGTTGCCCGATTTCCATTGACAATCCCTTATATAAGATTTCTTTATATATCGACTAATCAACATTGAGAGAAATTATATTAAAATTGCGCCATACTGGGGATAGGTAACTACTCAGCATACGGGCATGAATCGAGCAGGATAAAAAGATAGTGAACCGCAAAGCCGCAAAGATCGTAAAGAAAAGCAGTTCAGTGGCCATAATTTGCCGCGTTGATGCTTGATTCAAGGGCCAAATCGAAGTGTGTAAGGGCGACGCATACGTCGCCCTTACTACTCGCAAACTCGCTACCTGAGTAGTTACGGGGATAGTTAAAATCGCGCAAAGGGAATGACATCATGACGGACTCGAAACGGCTGTCACGACAACGCTACGACAAATTCGCGCAGGAGTATGTGTATAGCGAGTCTCACGCCAAAGGTGATGACCTCGACCGCCTCGTCGCCATTGCGCAGCCACAAGCAACATGGCATGTCCTCGACATCGCAACCGGCGGCGGGCACACCGCGCTCAAATTCGCGCCGCATGTCGCGCACGTCATCGCGTCCGACCTGACGCCGAAGATGCTTGACGCAGCCCGCGAATTCATCATTAGGCAGGGTGTCACAAATGTCGCATTCAAGCAAGCTGATGCTGAAGACCTGCCTTTTGCTGACGGCACTTTCGATCTCGTGACGTGTCGCATCGCCCCGCATCACTTCCCGGATGCGGCACGATTTGTGCGCGAAGTGGCGCGGGTGCTCAAGACGGGCGGGTTGTTTTTAATGCAGGATCATGTGTTGTCAGAAGATAGCGAAGCCATGCACTATGCAGACCATTTCGAGAAAGTGCGCGATCCGAGTCATAATCGCGCCTATAACGAATCGGAATGGTGGGCGATGTTCACCGACGCGGGACTCGCAGTGGAATACACGGAACAACTCACGAAGCGCCACACCTTGATTCCATGGGCGCGGCGTCAGGGACACGACGATGCGTTTATCGAACATCTGCGCGGACTGCTGCGCGATGCGCCGGATAGGGCGTTCGCGTGGATGCAGCCGCAAGACATCGAGTCGCCGGATGCGTCATTCGTCAACCATCATCTCATCATCGCCGGGCGGAAATGATTATGGGGCAGAGCACGCTCGTTGCGCATCAAGATAAGGGTTAATGCTTTCCAACCTCACCCCCCGGCCCCTTTTCAGGAGTAGGTTTTTAACGTATGTTGTGGCAAGAGACGTTCGATGTTTAAGAGAGACAATCGATTGCTGCCGCCAGAGACTGAAGTCTCCGGCTACCGGGCAAG
>RFIA01000227.1 GCA_003695675.1 Chloroflexota bacterium | reverse complement strand
TGATGGGTGTGCTTGTGGAAAATATTTGTAACCGAGATCATGGACTGTCACCACAGCGCGACCGGGAAACGCAAGCGGCAGTGTGTGTGCCGGGACGAATGTGACGTCGGGGCGATCTCGCCACAACGACGCCGCAAAACGAAGATGTGTCCATGCGCGTTTGAAGGGGATGACGCGATAGGTCACACGGTCGGATGGTGGGAACAAATCGTCGGGCGGTATATCGCGGAAGTAAAGCGTGATGTCGTGTTGTGTGTTGGAGCGAATCAACTCGCGGATGAGCTGTGTTGCGTAATGCTCGGTGCCGGTCATGCGGGCGACCGTTGTTCGGCTGGCATCAACCGCGACGTACACGCCTGCGCCGCCGCGGGATGGTGGGGAGCACCCACAAAATAATCACAATGATGATCGCGACCGGCCACAACGATGCGACGGTGTCGAGCAAATCTTCAGATAATAGATCCGCCGTGACGACCAAGCCCGCCGCCGATGCGACAATCAATGCGAGACCAGCCACGAAGGGGCGTTGCGTGCTGGCACGTGTCAAAAATGACGTCAGCAACAACGTCACCCCGACGACGCCGATGTACAACGGCCAACCCTCAGTGAAGTCCAACGAGTCGGTTTGTGTCAGGATGAAAGTTACCCCTGTGCCGAGCAACAACAGCAAAGCAACAAGCAGTGTGCCGACCGACCAACGTTTTGATGAGAGCCATTGCGTCAAGAATGTGATGGCGACGGCCACGACGATGACGGCCGCGACGACCCCGCCTGATGGTGTCGTGTCGGTATTCAACGCCAGGGTCAACCATACACCGATGAGAATCAGCAAAATGCCGGGCACAACCGACGCCATGCTGCCGCGTCGCATCGTGATTGGCGGCGGCATCGGAAAGTCGATGAAGTGTGGTGTTTCGGGTTCGGGTTCTTCTTGTTCCGCTTTCGGCGGCGGTCTGCGACGGATGGGACGATCTTCCGTCAACCGAGAGATTGCTGCCAATGCCGCTTCGACATCGAGTTCACCGGTTACTGTTCGGGTACTCGTCGCTGGCTTCTCATCCTCGGTTTCAATGGTCGCTTCGTCGGCTTCGCCATCATCGATTGGCGCTTCGTCAGTTGGTGCATCATCGTCGATTGGCGCTTCGTCAACGAGCGCTTCATCATCACGTGCTTCGATGATAACCACCTCGCCATCAATGACGAAAGCGTCGGGATCGTCGGTCGTCTGAGCTTCGTCGGCATCAAGCAACGCCGCATCATCAGCCCCCTCATCTAATGGCGGCGCATAACGCAACTCGTCCGCATCGATATGACCGATTTCGGCGTCGCTTTGATCTTCAGGCGTGATTTCCGGTTCGTCGTTCATGCTATGTATTGTGGCTGTTTTTGTGATTCGATGCAAGTGTGTGGTTGGTTCAGCCTTGCCTGCCAATAGGTCTGTCATTATAATAATCTGTGCTGAAAATTTGGCGTCGTGGCCGAGTGGTGAGGCAGAGGTCTGCAAAACCTTTTACGCGGGTTCGATTCCCGCCGACGCCTTTTGAAGACAAAACAGGTGTCCACAACATGGGCACCTGTTTGATTCTATCGCCACAGTTCCGCTTCTTTGTGTTGAATTTTGCCTTCCTTCCTACACCTTCACTTCGGCAGACGACGAAATCCGGAGTGGCGAGTTTGCTAAAAGACGTTCGATGTATGGCGTGCTGATGACCGGCATGACCATCGTCTCATCATCGCGCTGCAATGTAAAATGATAAACCATCACACAACGTGTGCCATTCGCGAACCAATGATCTTCGCACAACTCGGCAACAACCACCTCATCAACGCGCCAACCGGTATGAAGTGCTGTGATGAATTGGTCACCTCGCGCATATTTTTCTGAATGCGGGTCCCAATGCGCAAACAATTCCGGCATATTGATTTCTAAATCTTCATAACGATATTGGATCATGGTAATGCGTCCTTCTCATAAGCCGCCACTTATCTCTATTTATTGGATGATTGCACCACGACAGGAACACACTCCTGAAACATGAGCATTTGATAAATTTTGCGACAAAGATTTTGTAAGCGAATACCAACGGCACAGCGTACTCCGCGGTGATATGCAAACAAAATTTGATTGTCGGGCAAGCAGGAAACAACGAAGGGCTTCCGCACAGAAGCGGAAAGCTCCCCATAGCGTATGGAAAATGTAGAGAGAAGTGTTTAGCGCTAGCCGGGCGGCTTATTCACTCCTCACGCGCTTATTATCGTTCATGGGCACAACCTCCAATGATGATGAACGCACCAGACGATGAATGTATGGATTCGTCACAACCGGCATAACACACGTCTCATCACCGCGTTTGAGTGTGAAGTGGTAAACCGTGACGAGACGTACACCGGCGTGCCAATGTTCTTCACGAAACACCGTATCGCTGATAACCCATCCATCGCGCAGAGCGGTCAACAAACAATCTCCCCCCGCGTAGGATTCTGAATTTTCATGCCAATGTCGATTCACTTCAGGATAATCGACGTTCAGGTCTCCCATTGTATATTGGGTCATGACTGACCTTTCTCCCCACGCAGAGGCAAAACGGATTTTATTATCGATTATATGTCTGAGGAACAACCCATTCCTTGTCCATATTATACAAGGTTTTCACGAAATTTTACGACAACTTTGTGCAACTTATTGATAAACTGATGCGGTTCATCGTTTAACTACCTGTGGCAACGGCGCGAGGTCGGGTTCGATCCATGCGGTACGTGCTTCACGAGGTTTGAGAGCATCGGCGCTGTAATGGCTCGACAACAAATTCTTGTCGAGCAGATGCTCGTATGTGTCGATAAAGGCAGCAAACTCGGTCAAGTGCGGGGATTGTGTGATCGCGTATTGGATGAGATGCGCCCAGAACATGGTGATGGTTTCATGATATTTGTCGGCGTGCCCATGATGCGCGGCGAAGTGTTTCAAATGTGTGCGAATATTCGCCGTCCCTTGTTCCCATCCGTCACGTCGTAGATAGAGCCACGCCATACGGATATGGTCGCGATGATTGAAGCCACTATCGGGCAAGCGCCCGGCCTCAAAAATTTCGAGAAAATGTTCGTCATTCATGTTGGATTCCTCGCCAAAAATAAAACCACGCCCATAATTGAGCGCGGCCTCTCGTTTATCGAAAATGCGCACAAGAGATTTACTCCGTGCGCATTGGGTATATTCAGCATACGGCAAAAACATATAATCTGTCAACAATTACAGAGCGTGAATTTCGCAAACAGGGAGAAATCGTTCATGGCGGCAATGACGGTCTTCGTTAGTATCTTCGTTTTATTTGCTGGCCTAGCTGTTGGGCTTCAAGGGCCGGTCGCAAGTTTGATTACGACGCGGCTCGGTGTTTTGGAGAGCATCTTCATCATCCATCTCGGCGGTGCGATTCTCTCGTTCATTCCCCTCGTTATTTTGCGCGGCGGCAAACTCGGCGAATGGCACACCTTGCCGCCGTATGCGCTATTTGCTGGGGCGGTCGGGCTGATTGTCATTGGCGCTATCAGCACGGCGATTCCCCGCGTCGGCCCGGCTGCGACGGTGATGTTACTCGTCGTTGGTCAACTCATCATCAGCCTCGTCATCGCACAATATGGTTGGCTTGAAGTCCCGCTCCGTGCGATTTCACCCGACCGCGTGCTCGGCATCATCGTGATGCTCATCGGTGTGTGGCTTGTCGTCCGTTAACTCGCTCAAGCGTACAAATCTGGGTCGTGCTCGTTAATTTGGATCGGCAAGCCATCGGGGTCGTATATCGTCAGCGAACGTCCGAAGGCTTCGTCGGCAATGTCGGTCGTGATGGTCAAGCCGTTTGCAGTCAATTGCTCGATGAGTGTTTCGAGTTTGGTATGCGCAACTAGCGACAAACTGACTCGCAATACGCCTTTGGCGACATCCTCTGCGGTGTGCAGCGCGAGCGCGGTGTTACCTACCCGTAATTCCGACCATGTAGCGCCTGCATGATGCACAGCGAAACCGAGCGCTTGGTAAAATTGCAGGGCGCGTTGCATGTTGCTGACGTACACAATCGGCAGTGTCGAAAGAGTCGCTTCCATGATTGGCGACTCATCATCCGCAAGATATGCCGACAGAATTTGCTCGACGAGCACCGATAACGACAAATCCTCGTCAATCGCACGATGTTTAATCTGCCGAATCAATTCGGGCGGAAGATAAATGTTGAATTGCTGCTTGGCTGTCATGCTAGCATGTTAGTATAATAGCGAAAAGGTGTCAAGCACGCAGTCTAGCATCATTGATGCAGCGACATTACACTATGGCGTGTTCATGTAGAATCTGGAAAATAATTTAAAAACCGCAAAGGCGCAAAGAACGCAAAGGAGTCATAAAGGTTGCACGATGATGAATACGTTGCGTGTTTTTTGTAGGGGCGCAGCGCGCTGCGCCCCTACATGCACCACACTAACCGAAGGTCACTTCATGCCCTGCACGAAAGTATTTGTATGACCACGATTGATACCCCCCGGCAGAAACTCAGCCGCGAGACGCCGCAGCGCATCACGACACATCCCATCAGCAGCCTACGCTACGACCTCATCATGGCATTGTTGGCGACGGTATTCACATTCGGCGTTTTCACAGACGGTTTCGCCCATAATCACGGCGCCATTGACGAAACCTTCTTCACCCCATGGCATATCGGCATGTATGGGAGTTACTTCAGCATCGCGCTCTTGCTTGCCATGACAATATATCGCAATGTCGCGCACGGTTATGCCTTCAGCGTCGCCTTGCCGCGAGGTTACACCTTGTCGCTCATCGGTGTCTTGCTGTTCACACTCGCGGGCACACTCGACATCGTATGGCACAACTTCTTCGGCTTTGAAGAAGACCTCGAAGCGCTCTTGAGTCCGACACATCTCGTCCTCGCCAGTGGCGGCACACTCTTCATCAGCGGCCCGTTTCGTGCGATGTGGTCACGCCCGCGTGAATCGCTCGCACGCGGTTGGCGCGGCCATCTGCCGATTGTGTTGTCGTTATTCACACTCTATGCGTTGACATCGTTCATGACGCAGTTCGCCAATCCCTTCTTCGGCCCAGACTTCCTCACAGGACGCCCCGAATTCGCCGCCGAATATTACGCGCAACGCTACTTTCATGATGCAACCGGCGTCTCATACATCTTGATACCGACAGCCTTGATGATGGGATACATCTTGCTCGCGATTCGGCGTTGGCACACCTTGCCATTCGGCAGCTTAACCTTGATATTGACCGGCAGCGCTTTCCTCAGTTTTACGTTGCGCATCAACAATGTCGTGCTGCGCCACTGGCCAATTTTGCTCGCCGCCTTCATCGGCGGACTCATCGCAGATGTATTGTTGCGATGGCTCAAGCCAAGCGAGTCGTTGACGCGCTTTCGCATTTTCGCCGCCGTGCTGCCGCATCTATTCTTCAGCGCCTATTTCATCGCGCTGCTGCTGACCGATGGGTTGTGGTGGCGGGTACATTTATGGGCGGGTTTACCCTTCTTAGCCGGCGCGGTTGGATTAGGAATCAGTTTGTTACTCGCCCCGCCGAGCATCCCGGAAAACGACACATAGGTTATACAGCCGCAATATTACGAATGCTCCGTCATAGACACATCATCGGGGATGACGCGCTCCGTCCCGGCGGGGATGAAATACAATTCCATTTGCTCACGATATGGCAAGCGATACGATGAGAATGTCGGCGGGTTCATCGTCGGGAAGATGTGCCACAACAAACGGCGCGTTTCGAGGTCTCTCTGTTCGACGAAGAAGGCTTGATTCATGTCTTCGGGCAGGCCGATGATGTCTTGCGCTGTCAACGTACCGCTCGTCGCAAAATCGAATGGGTTGTCATTTTCGGCGAGGTAATTATAGATACCGATGTAAAACCAATTGTCGCGTTCGGTTTCCGGGACAAAATGAATCGCCGTGTTTTCGGGCAATTTCGATGCGCGGTGCATGGCGTCGAATTGATCGCCACCGGGATTGTCCGCGACGATACTCGCGATATATTTCGGCAGATGAATGTTGAAATAATAATGGGCTTGCAAGGCGGAAATCGTCACCAACATCATGACGACGACAGCATGTTGTAGAAAACGCCACTCGCGATATGCCCACAAGATTGCCATCGTATAACGCAAACCGACCGCCGCCGTGAGCACCAACGCAGGGAAAACGACGACGAAACGCTGTGTCATAATGGGGTCTGCCGCGAGGCTGTTCCCGACTGCGGCCCCACCTATCCATAACAGCAGCAACATTGCGCCTTGCATCCGCCAACGCCACAAAATGAAAAACATCCCCGTCAATGCGAGTGGCACAAGAAACCATTGCAACAACGGTTCATCCGCGCCATACCACCACATGCTGTCCGGGGTATGCACATAATGCAGCAGGGGAGATTTGACGCGGGCAATCAAATTGAGCTGACCCTCAGCGCTCGACAATGACTGCGCGAGATAGCCGCCGAGCGGCGCCACACGATGGTCGGTCAAGCGCGGTGTGAGCGATAAATCTTGCGCCAACCACGAGACAGGCATCGGCAACCCGACGAGCGATGCAGCCGCAGCCGTCCACACCAAGCCACGCCATTGTACTCGTCGGCGTTGCGAGATGATGATAGTGAGCACCCACACGACGATCAGTATCGGATAAAAGAGCCGTCCCATCTCATAAAAATATTGTGTCATGCCGAGACTGACGCCAGCCAGCACAAAATAGAGACGCCGATTGGTACGCCAAGCCAACGCCAACAATGCCAACGCCAGTGTACCCGGCAAGGGGTCGGCAATATTGTTCAGGCCGAGCCGACTGAAATGCAGATGTGGCGGGTAGGTCACAAGCAGCGCCGCCGCAATGAAGGCGACTTTGCGGTCGAACAATTCCCGCGCTAGCAGATACACCGCCGGTATCGTCAGCGTACCGATGACTGCGCTCAACAACCGCAAGCCGACAAGATCATGCCCGAAGATGTCCACAAAGAATCTTTGCAGATACGGGAAAAGGGCTGGAAAAGCGGCAATCTCGTTGAATGGCAAGAACAAACTGTAAGAGTCGCCATGCTGCATGGAATCAACCGTCACGGCGAAGTTGTATTCATCAATGAAAATATGCAACGCATCGCTCAATTCCCACACACGGATGAACAGCCCGGCCAACATAATCAGCGAGACGATGACAAGCTCACGACGATTCGCCCGCAATGTCTCACGAGATGGCCATAAGCGCCATGTGCCGCTCAAACCGATTGTGATGAGGATCATGCCGACGCCGAACAAGAAAAATTGAACGGCCTGCGACATTCCTGCCAACGCCGCAACACCGAAAATTTCGCCATTGCGCTCAACGACGAGCGACAGACTCAAGATGCCCGTCAACAACGGCAGCGCGAATAGCCGGCCATCAAGTGCAGCCAACCAATCTTGATGGTTGACACGCGGCGAGAAACGCATCGCCACGCCGAATAGCCTCCAACCGACGACCAATAACGCTATCGTCGGCACAAGCGGCGGCAGCACATCATGACGATTAAAGATGAACATCAACACCAATGTGATGATGATGACGACGGCGATCAATCCCCGCGCCAACCATACTTGGTTGATGGGTTGTGTGCGTTCGGCGGGGGCTTCTGCGACCGGCACATCCGCAACAGCTTGCGCTTGTGCATTCAGCGACAGAGGCGTCGCACGACGCAGCCGGGCAATCACCAAGCCAACAAGCGCGACAATCATCACCACAAGGCCGAGATATGCCCAGTGAAATGGCGTATGTTGTTGCCTAGAAACTTGTTCGGAGCCGCTCATCGCATACCTTATTGACCAGCAACGACCACCAACATTCTATCACGCCTCAACACGATATTATCATGAACAACCACAAGACATAACATAACCCGAACATGATCTATCTGTACTCTGCCCGGCGATTCTTTGTTATACTACGCACATTCTGTACAAAACATCCACTCAATTTGAAGGAACAAAACGCATGATAGATGTGAATCAATTACGCAATGGCACCACATTCACCAAAGATGGCGAATTGTATCGCGTCCTCAATTATAGCCACAACAAACCCGGACGTGGTAAAGCCACAATTCGGGTACAAGTGCGCAATCTACGCAGTGGCGCCCGCACCGAGATGACATTCAATTCCGGCGAGCGTGTCGAAGATATTCGTCTCGAAGGCCGCGAAGTGCAATTTCTTTATGACGACGGCCAATTCTTGACGTTCATGGATTTGGAGACGTATGAACAACCCCAAATTAGCCACGATATTTTCGGCGATGACATCAAATATCTCAAAGAAAATCTACAACTCAAACTCAACAGTTATGAGAACGAAATCATCGATTACGAATTGCCGAAATCAGTAGAATATGAAGTCATTGAGTCCGAGGCGGCAGTCGCTGGGGACACAGCCAATAGCCCGACGAAGAAAGTCACCGTCGAAACCGGGTTGACCGTCACCGTGCCGATGTTCGTCAATGTTGGCGACACCATCAAGGTCAACACAGATGACGGCAGTTACATCACGCGGGTCTAATTCTTAGCGCACACTCATTAGAATTCGCATATAATCAGAGAGGTGGCCTCGCCGCCTTTTTGATTCGTTACTCAAGGGAAACAACATGCGTCTTTTGATTTTGTCATGGGTTGTATTGTTCATTGCCGTCACACCTGTCGCCGCGCAGGACACCGCGATTAACCCCGCACTCGAAGCCCATTTCGCCCTGATTGAAGAAACCACACAACAAATCCGCGCCCTCAAACCGATTGCGCCGATTGTGCGCGACTTCCCCACGCGGGAAGAACTCGGCGCCTACATCGAAACCTTGTTGGCGACAGACTTTTCGGAAGAAGACATGCAACGCACCGTGCAATTCTATGCCGCTTTCGACTTGTTGCCGATAGACACCGACTTACGCGCTGTGATACAAGACTTGTTGACCGACCAAATCGGCGGCTTTTATGACCCCGAAACCGGCGTGATGAATGTCATTCTGCTGTCCGGCGAGCAACCGGAAGACGAACTGCCCTTGCTTGAGCAAATCGTTTACTCACACGAGTATATTCATGCGCTGCAAGACCAACATTTTGATTTAGTCGGCATTGGGCTGTCGACGGAAGACAGCCTCGCTAATCCTGACGGCACACTCGCTGTTCAGGCGCTGATCGAAGGCGACGCCACACTCGGCATGACGGAATTTCTCAATCAAATTGTCGAAGAGAACCCCTTCACCGCCTTCGAGTTGTTGACACAAAGTTTCGCAACCGGCAACCTGACATTGCCGCCGGGAACACCGGACATTCTCGAAGAAGAATTGTTGTACCCCTATGAAGAAGGCCTCGTCTTCACGAGTCGTTTATATAGCGAAGGGGGATGGCCGGCGGTCAACAATGCGTTTGTCGAGTTACCCGTTTCAACCGAGCAGATTTTGCACCCTGAGCGGTATCTAGCCGGGGATGAGCCGCAAGAGATTTCACTGGCGCCAACACAAGCCGCCTTGAACGACGAATGGACACTCGTATGGGATCGCACATTGGGCGAATTTTATTTGACCAATTATCTGAAAACACAATTGCCGCGCCCGGACGCACAGGCTGCTGCGACCGGTTGGGGTGGCGACCGTTATCACATTTACCATAACGCAACGACTAATGAACTCGCGTGGGTGCTGCGCCTCTCGTGGGATACGACGGATGATTTCGTCGAATTCACCAACGCTTATGAAAGATTCGCCGATGCGCGTTTCGGCGCGAGTCGTCAAGGCGATTGTTGGCTTGGCGTGACCGATGTCTTATGTACGGTGACCGACGGCGAAGACAATTTGATCGCCCTCGCCCCGACTCAGGAACAAGCACTCGCCCTGTTAAACAGCCAACGATAACCATCACCAGCAATGAAGCAGCTGTTCAGACGTTGCCGCTATACTGCTAGCGTTATCATGGCAACCAACGTGGATGAAATGCGTTGGTCGCAAGCTGCCGCAGCGTCCCGCTCTGTGGATGAAATGTCCACACTTCGGGACTTATTTGTCTGTTGAATGTGCCACTTTGGGCGGCGACGGGCACACGCTGCATGACGATAGTCTCGCCGGATGGATCCCACGCGAAAAATCCGAGCGCATAATTCGGGTCAATCAGCAACGGTTCGGCGGTTAGGTCATCAATGCGCATCGTATACAATTGATAGCCCGCCGTCCACCGCTCGTCGCGATATTGGCGCGCAACCGTCAATGTTTCCCCATCGGGATGCCACACCGAGAAGCCATCGTTGTACGGCGCGTTGTCTTCGCTCAAACGCAAGAATTGCCGACTTTCGAGATCGGCCAATTGCAGAAACGAACTGGCTTGATTGCTGCCTTGAAATGCGGACTCTGGGAAAAGCAATTTGTCCCCATCGGGAGAAAAGACGCCCGTAACCGCGTTACGACTCGGCACCGCGCCGAAGTCGTCCACCGCAAAATCATAAAGCACAATCGCCGACCGTCCTGAGTCGAACATCGCGATGCGACGACCGTCGGGCGACCATCGCGGCGCTCGCCCCAAAATATCGGCATTGGCAAACAACGGAAAGGTCACCGGCGGCGACTCGGTGAGGTCAATCATCCACACACGAGAGACTTCGACGAGGCCGTTTTCCTCATTGCGAGCCTCATTAAAACCGACACGCTCATACGCAATCGTGCGACCATCGGGACGCCATGCCGGTCGTTGACAATCGCTGTCGGGACAATTAACGAGTTGCCGCACTGTCCCGCTTTCGACATCGAGCAACATAATCGTCGCTCGCAGTGTGTCGGCGCTGCGTTCGGTGTAAGCGATTTGGCTGCCATCGGGACTCACGTCGAAGTCGATGACGCCGGTTTCGCTGTGGGTGAGCTGTCGCGCCTCAGCCGGATTTATCGCGTCAGTCAGCCAAATATTGTCGATGTCGTTGGCGCCGGGCGCGATGTAGACGATGCGTGGTTGCCGCACGGTGAATGTGAAATTGTAATCGCGCAGCACCTTACGACCGTTCATGCTGTCGGCACCGGCCTCAAATATGACGTGATAATCTTGCCCCGGTTGGAGTGAAGTCGCCGGGTCAAAGAGCATGGTTGCATCATCTTCCCAGAAAAATGTGCCCGGCACAGCGGGTTCAAGCCGCAAGCGCACTGTGGTGTTGTCGCGATTCATCGGGGCATTGAATTGTATGCGGATATGGCTGCCCGCAGTCGCGACATCCTGCGGCGACGCAGCCACAATCGCGACACCGACTCGGTCGTCGGAAAAAGCCGTCAGCGTAATGGCGATGATGAGCAACGCTATGAACAACCCTATCGTGCGGTCAAAGCGCGCGATGTCGTGTGATGTATGAGCGCTAATTCTGTTTACCTGTGATAAATACTACACATCTGGGCGCATTATATCAGTTTCGCGACAATTGAGCATGACTGTATCAGCGCAGTATGCAGTATCATGTAGCCAAATTATTATGACCGTGCTAATATAAGTTAGCGTAAAGTTAAATGAAACAGGTCATAAGTCAACATTCATTATGCTATCTTCCGACCATCTAAGTGATTTGAGCGATTTGGAATGCACGATTGGCAGCCTCATCATTGATTTGTTACAAGCGCCGGACGTTCACTCAGAACTCATCCTTAGCCCGCCCGTCAACAATCGAGGCGAACATTCGTCCGATGCTGTACGCCTGACATTGCATTATACGTCAGCATTACTCGCTTATGGCCTATCCGAAAAAACCGGCCAAATCGAGCGGGCAAAAGGATGGTTTGCGACCCCTTTCACACAAGGCACGCGCCTCACCCCAACAGAGATGAATCGGCTTGAGGCGCTCTTGATGCTCACGCCGTCTGCCGATGAATATGTTCAACCGCGCCTCGCGCAATTGGCGCAGCAACGGCGCAAGCAGTCCGGCACATTCTTCCTGCATAGTACACGAGGCGCGCGGACTCATCCATTTGATACACTTTGGGCGCTCAAGATACTTTCGTTGGCGCATCATCATCATATCCTCAATGGGATTTGGGACACAAAAAGTTTGAAACAAACGGCCAATCGTGTCGTTGGCGATGTCTTTCAAGACAAAGATTTGGCGCTTGCCTTGCGGCTGCGTTGTGAGCATTACAACAATCGGTTGAACAAAAAACAACGCGCGTTATTATCAAGTTTGCTCAAAAATGCCGAAGACAACAATGGCATTTGGGGAGAACCGCATGGCATCAAACACATCATCACTCGAATGGAGCATCATGACTTGTCGCCGGGCGATGTAGCCGAAGACCGCGACATATTCCGCGAAGTCATCCTCAGCACCTGTTATGTGATTGAAAATCTCGCCCTATTGCGCGAACACTTCCCCGAAATTCAAGGGGCACTCAATCGCGCCATCGAATTATGGTGGCACGTCTTCGCCGGTGAAGATGCCATCAACCGGCTGCGGGCAATCTTCCCAAAACCGTATGATTATCTATTCATTGTGTCGCGCACTTTCGTCGCCCTGCGCAATTATCTCGGGCAAGATTTGAAAGAATGGGGCGAACCGTATGTCCACAACCAACTCGCTAAGCATGTGAGTGAAAATAAAGTCACAACGCCTGAAAATCAAAACATTAAAAAAGCACTGAAAGATTGGATCAAAGTCGAATTATCTGAAGAACCCAAAGCATTACGACTCGGCATGTCGTCATCAAATATTGTGCGCATCAAACCGTATGTCGCCAATCCACTCTACCCCGACGACCCCAACTTACGGTTGTCATTCCCGGACACGTTGATTGTCAAATATGGCCCGATTGACGAAATTGAAGCCGAACGCAAAAATTATGCACAACTGCCATCGACCTTGAAGGCGGATTTCGTCAACATTCCGGAACAAACATATATCGATGAGAAAAAACAATGTGCCTATATCATCATGCCGGACTTACGACAGTATCAAACGCTTCATGAACGTTTACACATGGGGCCGCCGCCGGAGTCTTTGGCAACCGAGTTGGCGCCTTTTTTGATCAGTATTTATGCCCGCAGCGCTGCCGTCGGGCAAAGCCGTGCCCAACGCGGCGCCATTCGCCGGTTGTACCTCGCGCCGATGTTGGACAACCTCGACCGCATCTTCAATTATATGGCCGAAATTCACGCCTTTATCCCAGAAAAAGACCCGACCGAAAGCGAAAATCTGCACGCCACATTACACAATCAAATCGGGCAGCTTATGCAACGTGCGATTCAATTGCAAACCTTCACGACAACTTGTATGCACGGCGACCTGCACAGCCGCAATATCATGTTGCGGCGGACGAAGCGGCGTGAAGGCAACGACTTTTTGTTCAAATTGATTGATCTTGAAAAATTCGAGCGCGATGGTGACTTCGCGTTAGACGCCGGTCAATTGTTGATTGATCTTGAAATTTTGCGCAAGAATTTTGGTGATCGTGCCGGGCCAATTTCGACAATGATGGATTGCATTGAACAAGCATTTTTTGACTATGCCGAAGAACTCAACGATGCATATTTCCACATACGGTTGCACATTGCGCAAGCACGCGCCTTGATTCGTATCGCCAAGGGTCTCGTTAAACAGGGGGAACAAATGCTGAGCGAGAGCCGTCGGTCGCCGGCTGTTCGTCTTGCGGATGAAGTCGTCGAACATGCGCAGCTTGCCTCCGGTTTTTTGGACAATTCTCTCGAAGGGCTTGCCAACGGGGGTTCTTCTGAAGCGTAAACAGATTCAATGCGCAGGCGCTGCTGTCGTCTATGCAGACTTGATATGCCCCCCCCACACAACTATAATCGCGCACGCGCCGTCTAATCATAAGAAAAGTGAACTTCATGAGCAGTAAACAGCAACTCATCGAGAAATTGAACAATCGTCAGGCCATCGTTGGGATCATCGGTTTGGGATATGTCGGACTACCTCTCGCCGTTGAATTCGCTGAGGCAGGTTTTGAAGTCGTCGGGTTGGATGTCTCGCAAGAAAAAGTCGATCAATTGAATGGGGGGGGAAGCTACATTCCCGATATTCCAACCGAGCGTTTGCGACCACTCGTTGACGCCGGGCGTTTGTGGGCCACCACATCGTATGACGACCTCAGGCAAGTCGATACCGTCAGCATCTGCGTGCCGACCCCCTTGCGCAAAACCAAAGACCCGGATATGTCGTACATCATTCAAGCGACTGATTCGTTGGCGACGATTTGTCATGAAGGCATGTTGGTCGTCCTCGAAAGCACCACCTATCCGGGCACAACCGAAGAGATTGTGCTCCCACGCTTGATAAACAACGGCTTCACAGTGGGTGAGGATATTTTCGTCGCTTTTTCGCCGGAGCGCATCGATCCGGGCAACAAAAAATTTGGCGTGCGAAACACACCGAAAATTATTGGCGGTATGACGGCGGATTGCACAGAGGTCGTGACGGCATTATATCACACGGCGGTAGACACCTTGGTGCCGGTTTCGTCCCCGACGGCTGCTGAGATGGTCAAATTGCTGGAAAATACATTCCGCGCTGTCAATATCGCGCTCGTCAACGAACTCGTTTTGATGTGTGACCGCTTAGATGTGGACGCATGGGAAGTCATCAACGCGGCGGCGACAAAACCGTTCGGCTTCATGCCGTTTTATCCGGGACCGGGTCTCGGCGGGCATTGTATCCCGGTTGACCCGCATTACTTGAGTTGGAAGTTGAAAACCCTCAATTACACCGCTCGCTTCATCGAGCTTGCCAGCGAAATCAACACATCGATGCCATATTATGTCGTCGATAAGATCAGCGAGGGTCTCAATGACCGGTGCAAGTCGGTACGCGGTTCAAAGATTGTCATTCTCGGCGTCGCTTACAAGCCGGATGTGAACGACACCCGCGAAAGCCCGGCGCTTGATGTCATCACTCTGCTGCTCGAACGCGGTGCGCAAGTGGCCTATCATGACCCACACGTCCCCACGTTGCACTTGAGTGACGCGCAAACATTTGCCTGCGAGACGTACAACGACGATTTGCTCGAGTCGGCTGACTGTGTTGTGATTGTCACCAATCATAGCGACTACGATTGGCAACATGTCGTCGACCACAGTCAATTGGTGGTAGACACGCGCCACGCAACAACCACAGTAACCGGTAAGGCGCGGGTTATCACCCTGTAGTCCGGTTGTTCCCCCCTCGAAATACGCATATACTACGGAAGAAACAGCCATTCATCGCACCAGTTATGTTGGAGTAAGGCGGTAACTTGCTCCAACAAGCACGCATGATGATGCAACAATTTGGGCAATGTGCTTTTCTCAACAGGTGAACCGGCACAACTACGTATATAATTTGATTGATGAGATCGCGCAAAGGCGCATCGACTTCTGCGCTTTTGCAAGCAAGCCCGTCACCTGCGTATATCAGTTTTATACAGACAAGCGGAGAAATACCTTATGGAAATGCCATTTCATCTCAAAACAATCCCTGCCGCCTCGTTGGAGATTTTGCGCTATTTCGGCGCAAATTCGATCACATCAACTCATTATAACGATTTGATGCGCGGGGCAGGACTCAGTGAAGCCGCGCTCCAAAAAGGGCTTGAGGGGCTGGTGACCGAACGGTATCTCGAAGACGATGACAATCAAACATACACATTGACCGAACGCGGACAAAATTCGATAAGCGAGTTAGCGTCTTATGACGCCGCCACGTCCGATGATGGCGCATCAGATCGAAGCGCGTCAGACGAATCTGTTGCGGAGGCGTCGGCCACAAGCGATGCCGGACAAGTTGTCGAATTGCCATTCCATCTGCGAACATTACCGCCCGAAGCGCTGACTGTGATGCGCCACATGGCAACCCTGCCCGAACCGAATATCCATTATGATGATTTATTCGATCAACTTGATCTTGGCGAACGCACATTCGGCAAAGTGATTCGGCGGCTCGTCACCAAAGGGTACGCCAATATGGTCGCCGACCAAGTTTATGCACTTTCTGACCGGGGGACGCTCGCCGTGCAAGAACTCGCTCGATACGATGCAGCCATCCGTCAAGGCGGCGTTGACGTTGGCGATACGAGCATCGTTGCCGATACGGTGACGCGACGCTTGGTGCTTGTTTTGCCGAGTCGTCTGGTGGCCGGGCAATCGGCAAAGGCACGCATCGGCTTCAACGCGGCTGATGCCGACAACACCCTCCCGGAAGAAACCGATGTTGTTGTACGCACATCGGTCTTAAATGGCGAGCCGTCATCTGCAAAAGACCATGCGCTCACGCTGCAAAATGATGCGGCGCATTTTGCACTCGACATCTTGCCGGGGCAATACACACAAATTCGTCTTCGCGTAGAGGTCTTCCAATTGTGGCCGAATCCGGAAGATATTACACCGATTGGCGGCATGTATGTCGATGCCGATGTTCACGCTGACGGCGAACCGGGCGCCTCGCAGGTCGCTTATGGTATCGATATTGACTTGAATGTGTAAGTCTGAATGCGCACGAATGAACACAACATTAAATATCCTCGCGACCACCCGGCGGTGACCAACCAAAGGGCGTGTCTTCGTCCAAAATATCCAATAACGGCGCATGATGGTGGACATGACCGGATGTTTCGGGATGCTGCTCAAGAAACGCGAAATCGGACGGCGCTTTACCGTATTTGCGTAACTGCGAAGCGTAAAAGATTGTGCCCGCGGGCGGTTGTTCCAATGTGATCCGAGCGATGCCACGCACCATGACATCGACGGGCATCGGGGCGCGTTTGCCAAAATAAAGCCATGACAACGGCGGAATCTTGCCGAATAATGTGACAAAACGATACACGAGGGGGCGTGGCTGTCCCGGCACATAAGCGACTGGCGCCCGAATGATGGTCGGCTTCAGGCCGATGCGCCGTACATAATTCTCGGCATCGCGCTTTGAACGAATATAACGCCGATTCAACCATGGCGCTGCCACACTGCTCAACAAAACGAGATGGGACACCCCATCGCTGACACACATATTGGCGACATTGCGTGCCGAAACAA
This sequence comes from Chloroflexota bacterium, assembly GCA_003695675.1. Classification (GTDB taxonomy): domain Bacteria; phylum Chloroflexota; class Anaerolineae; order Aggregatilineales; family Phototrophicaceae. The sequence goes on along the minus strand of RFIA01000227.1, from coordinate 6,303 downwards.
AATTTAGCCAATTGTAATTTAAGCCTTGCGATGGGTCTGCGATGGTGCTGCCGACTGCATTGACGACACTCGTGTGGCCCCGCGCCTGCCCTTTGAGACTCGCCGGATTCCAGACGTCAGCAGTCCGCAGGCGGACACGCTGCGCCAACAAGCCGAGTTTTTCTTCTGCGCCGGGTCGTGTCAGCAACGTCACCTCAGCCCCTTCGGCCAACAACGCTGCCGCGATGCTGTCTCCGAGAAATGTCCCCCCGCCCACCACTAACACATATTTTTTGCTTGCCGCCATGATTCGTCAACTTTTCTCGCCGGTGCGCCATGATCGATTATGATGTCGAGTGCTCATCCGAGTGATCATGAAAATAAATTAGCTTCACATCCTGAATTGCTGAGTAGCCAGCCATTACATTCTAACCACCACACCCCCTGCAAGCAATGTGTCGCTTCGCACATATTGTGTGAATTCGGTAGTTGTGCAATTTTCCATTTTGTGCATAATAGACTATGTGTAGTGTTGTTGCAAATTCATAACATTATCACGGTTTTCAATTCACAGAACGATAAACACGAAATTCCGATCATCAATTATTGGTGATTGCAAAAAACGTGTTGCGGAATAAAAAGCAATAAAAGAAGCCGTTTGAGAAAAGGAACAATCGTTATCTCACAATGAGCGCCGGATAACACGATGTACACAATATACACTGGTTGGGAAACCGGCGTTTTGGCATAACTTTATTGTGATCGTGCATAAACAGCATTCGCGCTGTTGTTATGTTGGTTGGCTGTGCAGTTTTCATCGTTCTGTATTGATTCGGTATATGAACAGCCGTGATGAATTTATCACGGCTGTTTTTATGTTATTCGGCGAATGGCAAAAGGTACAATGTCCGCCAATATTATTACGGCACTAGAGGTACAAAAACGCAATAAAGAGCGGGTTAATGTCTTTATTGATGGCGAATTTGCCTTTGGCCTGAGCCTGATAGAAGCTGCAAAATTAAGAAAGGGGCAAATCCTTAGCGAAGCCGAGATCGAAGCGCTGCAAAATGCGGATGCGGTTATTCAAGCAGTTGACCGCGCTGTGCGTTTTTTATCCTATCGACCGCGCAGTATTCAGGAAGTCCGCCGCAATCTCGCCAAGAAAAATATGCCAGATGCAGTCATCGATCAAACAATCGAGCGCCTCATCAATCTTGGTTATGTTGATGATCGCGCATTCGCTCGTTTTTGGGTAGAGAATCGGCAAGAATTTAAGCCGAGAAGTCCCAAAGCGTTACGATATGAATTGCGTCAAAAAGGCGTGGCGGAAAGTGACATCGCTGCTGTCTTGCATGATTTTGACAGCGATGACGCCGCCTACCGCGCTGCACAAAGCCGTGTCACACGGTTGCGCGGCAGCACACGGCGCGTATTTCGTAAAAAAGTCGGTGCGTTTTTGGCGCGACGAGGGTTCGCTTATGGCACTGCTCACGCTGTGGTTGAGCGCCTGATAGAAGAAATCGAGACTGATGAACCGGATTATTTTCATGAAGAGGTCGAAGAACAAGGGAGAGACGATTATCCGTTCAATTGAGACCATATAATCGACGCGCCAACCATAGCCTTCTGCATACAATACATGGACTGACACGGAAAGGAGGCAAGCGGTTTGACTGTAAACCAACAGACAATGCCGCCAGAAAGCTATGGAGATTATTTTACTGATCGTTGGGCTGATTCTTGGAATTGGAGTCGGAGCGGCAGGATTTTACTATTATCAATATTTGCAGGGTACCAATCTACGGATACGGGCAGAACAAGAAGCCAGCCGAATTGTTAGCCAAGCCAATGATGAAGCACGAGAAATCATCCACTCGGCGGAAAACCGGGCGAAAGCAACCCTTGATGAAGCCGAGCAAGTCACATTACGCCGTCGCCGTGAATTAGACAAAGAAGATGAACGCTTGCAACGGCGGCGTGAAGACCTTGACAAACGTTATGAGCGTTTGGAACAACGCGAGCAAAACTTAAATAAACGTCAGAGCCGGCTCGACAAACAACAAAACGAGCTGGCCAAAAAGCAAGAACAGCAACTTGCTGAACTTGAACGCATCAGCCAGATGACCGTCGATGAGGCACGCGAAGAATTACTCGCCGCCGTCGAAACTGAAGCCCGTAACGATATGGCGCGCATCATTCGGCAGGTGGAAGCCGAAGCGCGCGAGGAAGCCGACAAACGCGCGCGAGATGTCATCGCACTCGCTGTGCAACGACTCGCGTCGGAGCATGTCAGCGAGATTGCCGTCAGCGTCGTGCCGCTCCCCAATGATGACATGAAAGGACGCATTATCGGGCGTAACGGACGCAATATCCGCGCCTTTGAACTCGCGACGGGCGTTGATGTGATTGTCGACGACACCCCCGAAGCCGTGACCATCAGCAGTTTTGATCCGGTGCGGCGCGAAGTCGCCAAGCGGTCGATGTCGAAACTCGTCACCGATGGGCGCATTCACCCGGCACGAATCGAGAAACTTGTCGAAGATGCGCAGATCGAAGTCGAACAAACGATTCGTGAAGAAGGCGAACGCGCTGCTTACGAGACCGGTGTGCATGGCTTGCATCCCGAAATTTTGAAATTGTTGGGACGCTTGCGCTTCCGGACGAGTTACGGGCAAAATCAACACGCCCATGCCATCGAAACCGCGCATATTGCGGGGATGATTGCGGCAGAACTTGGCGCCGATGTCGATCTTGCCAAAGCCGGGGGCTTGCTTCATGATCTTGGCAAGGCAATCGATCATGAAGTCGAAGGCACGCACGCGATACTCGGCGCTGAGTATGCCAAGCGTTATGGCGTCAACGAAAAAGTTGTCAATTGCATTGCGAGCCATCATCATGAGGTTGAGCAAGAATGCGTCGAAGCCTATATTGTCGAAGCGGCAGACGCGATTTCCGGCGCACGTCCCGGCGCACGCCGCGAGAGTCTCGAAACCTATATCAAACGTGTGAAAACATTGGAAGAAATCGCGACCAGCTTCGAGGGGGTTGAACAGAGTTACGCGCTTCAAGCTGGTCGTGAAGTGCGCATCATCGTCCGCCCCGACAGTGTGGACGACCTCTCGGCGTTGCAATTATCGCGAGACATCGCCCGCAAAATCGAATCAACCATGCAATATCCCGGCCAAATCAAGGTGCAGGTCATCCGCGAAACCCGCGCCATCGAATACGCGAAATAAGTGAAATTGCCGTTTGTAGGGGCACGATATGTGTGCCCCTACGATAAACAACCTGCTCAGCAAATAGAAATGAACCGCGTGATAAGAAAAGCTATTGAATCGCAAAGGACACCAAGAACATCATCAAAGCGCTTTGTGTTCCCCGCGTCTCTACGTTAAAGCATTCCGACCGATACGCTACTTGAGTCGTTGCGATTTACGGCTATTCGTCGTCTTTTGTGTCGTCACCTCGGCGCCGTTTGAGCAGCTCGCCGGCGATATTGCCGCCGGATTTCTTGTCGCCTGCCGCTTTTGCGGATTGGCGCGATACGGTTTTGCGGTGGCTTTGGGCTTGTGTGGGTGTCGCTGCTGCAGCCGATTCGTCGTGTGCATGACGCGCTTGTTCGCGGCGGCTGCGCAATGCGCTGACGGTCGCAGACGGATTCGCTTGCTGTTCGGTGCGCAGTTGGGCGCGTTCTTTCGCGCCCATCAATGTCGAGATACGCTCCGAGGGTACATCGGCGACCGTCTTCGCCCCGCCGAAAATTGCCTGCCGCGCTCGTTGTAGGTCGCGCCGGGTGATGACGAGACGACGCACTGCGATGTCCAACGGCAACAACGCCACCGCCACAATCAACAACCATTGCCATATCGGTGTGACGGCGTTGCGCGCATCGAGGTTGTGGGCAAATGCGGCGGACGGGTCGTCTTGCAATGAACGCCCGCCGGTCAACACGGCGATGTCTTCGAGCAGTTCCGTATTCGCGCCCGTCTGCGCGAGGCTGTATTCCGGCGAATAGCTCAACACCCAACCGCTTGTTTGACTGACCTCGACGGTCTCACCATTGACAACACTTGTGCCGTTGATGCGTAAGAAATAAGCGCCTTCGTCTTCGGGGAGGAAGGTGGCTTCATACCGACCGGGCGCAACCTGTTGCAGATCAATACTCTGAGAGTCCACATTCGGGTCAACAATTGAAGCCGTCATATTGAGCGCGTTCAAGAAATCGCCATCGCTATCGCGGGCATCGATGATGAGACGTGCTTGCTCCCCGGTAAATTCGACACGAGTTTCGAGATTGTTCGAGCCTTCGGTGATTGTCCAACGCACAGCCTGACTCCAAAAGCGCGAGAAATTGTCCCATTGCACCCAATTCGCCCCCCATCGTGAGGAAGCATCGCTCGTGAAGGCGACCGAGCGTCCGAGACCGTATTGCCACGCGGCCAATATCGGATCGGCGAATGGTTCGGGGGCACGCATGATGACTTGGGCGGTTTGCTTCGGGGTAGCCGCGACATAACCGAGTAACGAGGGCGACGAGGTGATGCCATTTGTGATGGCGCTCTCGGCTGTCAGCGAAGGGAAGAATTCTTCCTCGGTGATGTACGACCGCGTTGCCAACACCGTCTCAACCGTGAAGATAGCCGGGATGCTGTCGGCGTCATCGACAATATGATAATTGCCGCCGCCTTCTCGCGCCATGTCTTCGAGGAAGGGAGCGGCCCCAGCACCGATGGCGATGACAGAAGTCGTCACATCCGAATTCTGAAACATGTCGCGTGCCAAATCGACCAAACCGGTTGGCGCCGCGCCGCCATCTGTCAACAGGATGATGTGTTTGCGCTCGGACTCGTCGTTCACGATTGTGTCCGCCACGAGATTCATCCCGGCGAGGATGTCTGTGCCGCCACCCGGACGCAATGAGCCAATCAAGCGTTGCAGACCGAGTCGGTCTTGCACGGGCTGCAAGTTGGCTATCCAATACCCTTGACTGTCGAACGACACGACTCCAGCGCGGTCGGTCGGCTGCAAGAAATCGATGGAGCGAATCATCGCTTCTTTCGCGAGTTCGATATGCGGGATACCCGATGGGCTGACGGCGCCCATACTGCCGGAACGGTCAATCACATAAGCAATCGTCAACTGCGGCAGGCGTTGTTGGTCGCGAATGCGCATCTCAAGCGGGAGGGCGTCTTCAAGCGGCGTTTGAAAATAACCGCCCGCGCCATACGCATCTGGCCCGCCGATGACGACGAGTCCACCGCCGAGATCTTTGACGTAACGTTCGAGAATCGTCATGCGTTGTGGCGACAACTCTGTCGCCGGGACATTCGCCAGAATCACGCTGCTGAATTGCGCGAGTGGCGCCAAGCCAATCGGCAAACTATTCGGCGTCGCCACATCGACGGTCAAGCCCGCTTCTTGCAATGCCGGGAGCAAAAATTGAATCTCTTCTTCGTTGTTATGAACCAATAAGACACGCGGCGGGCCGATCACTTGTGTGAAGGTCGAAAGTTGATTGTTTTGAAAGAACCCGTCGTTGCTTGTCGGGTCTACTTGAACGCGAAAATCTTTGAAGCCCGACCCGCCCCCTTGAAGCGCGAGCGTGTAATTGTTCGCGCCTTCGCGGAGGTTGACGTCTTCGCGATGAATAATCTCGCCGGAAGCCAATATCGTAATCGTCGCGGGTGTGGCTTCCTCCGCCTCGACGGTGATGCTCAGATCAAATTCTTGCTGTGCATTGACGGCGCTCGGCACGCGCACATCGGTCACTTGCACTTCCGGCGATGGCTCGCGCTCAAGTGGGACGTAACTGATTTCGATTCCCGAAGCGGCGGCGAATTGCGCGGCGGCGTCGGTATTGCCGACGGTCGCATGACCATCGCTGAGGAGGACGAGTCGCCCGGCAGCGTCGCCGGGTAGCAAACTCAAGCCGGTTTGAATGGCTTCTTCGATATTCGTGTTACTCGTAATCGGCGTCGAACGAATCGGGCCGAGTTCGCGAGCGATGTTGATGCGCCGTTCGATGGCCGGGTCTGCGCCGAAGACGACGACGCCGAATTCGTCGTCCGGCCCCATCGCGTTGAGCGCCTCGCGGATGTAGTCAAGCGCCGCCTCTTGCGCTTCGGGGCTAACACTGTCGGACACATCGACGAGGAAGACGACGGCGAGGCGGTCTGCCGTGCGGACGACTTGCGTCCCTGAAATGGCGAGTATCAACAGCAGCATGATGACGAGCCGCAAGACTAGGCTGACCATATCGCGCGCACGGCGATAGCGTTGTCGTGGCCAGCCAAGATAGATGACAATCGGCGCCGCGAGTAAAAG
>RFIA01000027.1 GCA_003695675.1 Chloroflexota bacterium | reverse complement strand
TTTTGCAACGACTTTTCGATTTGTGCCGGTGGCGAATCGGTGAATGTGCGTTTGAAACGCATCAGGTCTTCCCAATTGATGCGCACATCTGACGCCGACACGCCGTGCCCATTCATCCGCCGATGCCAATCGACGAGTTCCGCCGCGCCGACTAGCACTTTCTTCGGGTCACAACCGCGCAGCATACAAGTGCCGCCATAAGGTCGCGAATCGATCACAGCGACTTCTAATCCGGCAGCGCGACTCCGGCGAGCGATGTTCAATCCCGCCATCCCAACCCCGATGACGATTAAATCAAATTGCTTCGACATATTTGCCTCTCTTACATGTCCAACGATACGAAAAATGAAACCCGGTTGAGGATATTTGCCAGAACCGGGTTGTTGTGTTCGCGTTTGATTTCAGATGATGACGCGGCCTACTCGCTGTTGACATGGGCATAGACTTGATAGTGATGCTTGTATGTTTCCATATCGAATTCGCCTTCCCAAACGCCGAGCGTCGCGTTCAACCAATCGTAGCGCTGATCTTCAGTGCTGAACTTCACGCCGTATACCATCACCCATTGATTCGGTTTATCGAGATTGATCACCTTGCCGTGCCCGCGTGCATCATAATGAATGATCGCGCCGTCTTCGGTCTCAATCGTCCCGGCAAAATTCGTCAGGCAAACGCCGTCATCAATCGCTTCGTACAAATCCCATTTGATCGTGCCGTTGATTGTTCCTGTTACCGTGCCGTCACCACTGCCGATATATTCGCCGACTTTGCCTTCAGCCGATGTACTCGGTTCTTGACCCTCACGATAATCAAACCGTGCTTCAAAGAGATGCTTCAATGTTGTGCCTGTTTGTGGCGTCATGTTATATACTCCTTCATGATTTTTGACAATTGATTGCGTATGGTTCAATGCCATATCCTAACAATCAGGGGATACTTTACACCTTCCAGAAGCTGGAAGGTCAAGGGGGATATTTGTCACTCATCTGATATTTATTTTTGGAAGGCGTTGTAATTGCTGTGTACTTTTAATCTTAAGCGTCGAATCTCAATTCAGAGAGCGTATCTGCTCGATGTGCATGAGTGCTTATCGTATTTTGAAATCGTGTTTCGGTTTACCGTCAATATTGGTTTCTTGTATCAGGTGGCAAACACATTCACGCATCAGAGTATCCTCGGGCAAATGTTGTCCGGCTTCAATCAACACCTTCAGATCATTGTTGAGGCGCTTGAGATCGCGAATCCGTTCTTCAATTTCATTGATTCGCTTTTTCATGACATCCATGACATAACAGCAAGGGGGTTCCTCTCGATCACGAAATGCCAGAATCTCGATGATTTCGTCAAGCGCAAAGTCGAGTGTTCGCGCTCGTCGGATGAAAATCAGCCGCTCTACATCGGAATCATCGTATATCCGATAACCGTTCTCAGCGCGTTTGGCCGGGGGGATGAGGCCAATTTCCTCATAGTAACGAATTGTTTTCGATGACACGCCGCTTTTCTTACTCAACGTACTGATCTGAAACATAGTGACACGCTCCATTTATCCTATCTGATGTGGATTTCAGGACAATTTTAGAATCAGAACTGTTCACTCATCTGATACACGCCGCATGACTCGGATTACATTATTTCCTGAGTCAGCAACATAAATTGTGTCGTTAGCATCAATTGCCACTGCTTGCGGATACATGAACTGAGCATCAGCACCCTCCCCATCGCCATAACCCGACTCACCATTTCCAGCAGCCGTGTTGACGTGACCATCCGGCGTGATGATGCGGATGCTGTGATTCCCAAGATCCGCGATATAAAAATTGCCCTGAGAATCAATGGCAATGTCGCTTGGCCCATTAAATCGTGCTTCGAGCGCGGGGCCATTGCTAAAGCCAATTTCGCCGTTCCCGGCAAATGTCGATACAGCGCCTTCAGGTGTGATTGCATGTATTCGTTTGCCATCAGCATCAGCCACATACAATATGTCCGATGATGCTAGTGTTATTCCTGAAATGCCAATAAAACCAGATTCTGCTCCTTCGCTATCAACAAGCGTACCAACTTCACCCTGTGGCGAAACCCAGCGAATTCGATTGTTGCCGCTGTCCGCCACATATATCGTTCCCGACTCATCAACGGCAATCCCCAATGGTAGAAAGAACTGTGCTTGTTCTGCATCACCATCATCCAGTCCCATTTCACCAGTTCCTGCGACCACTGTTATGCGTCCGCTTTGGTCAACGCGAATGATACGATTTCGTCCCGACTCGGTGATGTAAAGATTGCCTTCTGAATCAAAAGCCAATTTTGATGGTAAAGCGACTTCATCGTCTTGAATAATCGTACTGACGACGCCTTCAGGAGACACACGACGGATACCACCGATAGCTTCTGCGACAAATAGATTGCCATCTTTATCAATAGCCAAACCTTCGGGACGCGCAAAAGTGATAGGTTCGTTATTCGCGTCAACAAGTGTCGTGACCACAAAACGAAAATTAATATTGTTCGAGGGCGAAGAAGAACAAGCCGCAAGCACTGCCATCAATATTGCCAGAAGCGGTATGAATCTCATGATTTGTTGATGAATTTGTAAAGACGTTTCTCGTTGTAGGATTGACAGGCCTCGCATGTTTCTTTTGAATTGTTATGATGTGCGCCCCCCGTGTCTGATCTCGTGTGTGTAGCATCGGATGCGGGAGTGACTGTATCATGTTGCAACCAAAATAACCCTAAACCGAGACCACCGATAAAGATCGCGGTTGAGACGATATAGATCAATGTTGTATTGGCCGACAACCAAACACCAATCGTTGTTCCTGCTGTCAACGTCATAAAAATTGGGAGTGTCACCGGAAGATGACAAGGGCAAGCGACAAAACCCACTGTCATACTGATGTAACCTCGAAGTCGTTGTATAGAATGAATCATGACCATTCTCCTCACCGGCACGATGAATACCGGGTTTTCTCGGCCCGGTATTCATCACCATATCTTCTTACATCCTTTAGCCCGCGCAGCATGAGAGCATCGCGACATCCTTCTCGAAAGTTTGTGCCGCCAGTTTCAGTCCTTCGACCATTGTCAGATACGGGAAAAAGGTATCAATCAAATCTTGCACACCCATCCCCGCCTTGATCGCAACCACAGCCGTTTGTACAATCTCCCCGGCGTCCGGCGCGAGGACATGTGCCCCCAGCAAGCGGTCGATTTCGACATCTGCGACCAGTTTGATCAGACCGCGTGTGTCGCGGTTTGCCAATGCACGGGGGATATATTCAAGCGGCAGCACGGATGTTTTCACTTCATAACCGGCCTCTTGCGCTTGTTGTTCGGTCAGTCCGACAGCCGCCACTGCCGGGTCCGTGAAGGTCACTCGTGGCAGCACATTCGTATCGTACACGCGACCACTGCCATTGAGTGCGTTGTCAGCCGCTAACGTACCACTGTAAGCCGCGACATAAACGAACATGTCACGCCCCACCACATCGCCCGTTGCATAAATATGCGGATTGTCTGTACGCATGTGCTCGTCAACGATGACTTCGCCACGTTTACCCAGCTTGACTCCGGCTTCTTCAAGCCCCATACCACTTGTATTTGGCCGACGGCCAGTCGCCATCAGCAGCGCTTGTGCTTCAAATATCAGGGTTTCGCCAGCGCGTTCTGCTGTCAGATGATAACCACGCTCATCCCGGTCAACCTGTGTGATATTGACACCGGTCTCGATCACCATGCCTTCATCGCGCAGATAATCTGTCAACGCTTCGCTGATTTCTGGTTCTTCAAATGGTGCGATAACTGGCATTACTTCCAGAACAGTCACTTTTGTTCCAAAACGCGCATAGGTCTGTGCCAGTTCAAGCCCAACGGCATTCGCACCGACGACAATCATCGAAGCTGGCCGATTCGTTAAATCTAAAGCGGCGGTGCTGTCGAGATACCCCGCTTCTTGCAAACCGGGGATCGGCGGTACCCATGCACTTGCACCCGTTGAGATGACAATTTTGCCCGGCGTATAAGTTTGTGGCGCAGCACCATTCCCAACTGGTGCGATCTCAACACGATTTTCGCCCAGCAAAGTGGCCCACCCTTGAATGTAGGTGATTTCTGGATAAGCAGCTAACACGTCAATGTATTTGGCTTGTCGCAGGTCAGCAACAAGCTCGTCTTTTTGTGCAACGACTGCACCCCAGTCCGCGACAGTGCTTATTCGTGAGACGCCGTTGAAGGGATGCTGCCCAGCGCGATGGTGTAGTTCTGCGGCACGAATGACAGTTTTTGACGGAACACAACCAACATTGACACATGTGCCGCCAATGGTGCTGGCTTCAACGAGTGCAACACGTTTGCCCAGTTCAGCACCGCGAATGGCTGCTGCAAAACCCGCCGACCCACCGCCAATGACCATCAAATCGAAATCCTGCGACGAATCGCTGTCTGATGGCGTATCCGGACGCGGCGTCTTTCGCTGTTTCACAGTGGCTTGATACCCCACGTCACGCACAGCTTTTTCCAAAACATCGCTGGCAACACCGCTCTCTGCGACAATTTCTGCTCGTGCCGACTCCCAACTCGGGACATCAACTCGTTTGACGCCTTCCACACCTTCCAATGCCTTACTGACATGCACAGCACAGCTGTCACACGTCATCCCACGCACATCAAGTGTGATCTGTTGTACTTGTTGTTCATTTGACATGATTTTCCTCAATCATTATGGTAACACCTGCTATACTGATACGAGTATTCATCACTTTACACTTTCCTGTCGCTGGAATGTCAAGGTGTCTTTCATTTGATGCTTACTTTATTGGATGGCACGCAAGATGACCGGTTCATAAGATAGCGAGGTCGTTGTGATGCTCGTGTTGATGACCCCTGCGATGCTCCCCAAAATAAATACTTGGATGACGACGGAAGCTCATCGTAATGGTATCAGGACTTACGCAGTTGAGGCATTCATCAAGCCGCCAGAGAATAAATTCTCCGGCTACCATAAAGCCAAGTACCCTGAAGGGTACTATTTAACCGATAG
>RFIA01000226.1 GCA_003695675.1 Chloroflexota bacterium | reverse complement strand
GGAGAATATCCAAATGCAGCACAAGTCTCTTCCAATTTCTCGTCGTAATTTTCTGGCGTTGAGCGGTGCGGGTATAGCTGCATTGGTTGCAAGTGGATGTACAGCAAATTTACAGCAAATGGTTGCTATGGAACCATACATCCATCCCCCTGAAGAAACTTTGCCGGGCGAAGATGTGTGGTTTGCGAGCACTTGCCGGATGTGTCCAGCAGGATGTGGAATCATTGTACGCACTAGTAATGGACGCGCACGCAAAATTGAAGGGAATCCGGCACATCCTTTGAATCAGGGTGGATTGTGCGCACGCGGACAAGCAGGATTGCAGCAATTATATCATCCCGACCGATTGCAACAAATTCAGATACGCAACGGAGAACGTGGGCAAGGACAATGGGAAACGGCATCGTGGAATGAAGTGATCGATCAAATCACATCGATAATCCAAAACAATTCTCCAGAGCGAATCGCCTTTTTAACGGGACTATTGCCGGGTTATCAAGCGGGTATTGTTGGGCGCTTTCTCGATGGCTTAGACGCCCCCGACGCCATTATCTACGATACACAAACTGCGCTTGATGGGCGTGTGGTGATGGCTGCTGCCAGCCAAGCGCTTTTCGGCGAAAACGCATTGCCGGTGTTTGACATTGGTCGTGCAGATGTTGTTTTTGGTTTTGGTGCGAATTTTCTTGAGACGTGGTTGTCGCCGGTGTCTTACAATCGCGCCTATGGTGATATGCGATCACAATTTGGCACGCGCGGTACATTCGTCGCTTTTGAACCGCGCATGTCAATGACGGCGGCAAATGCGGATCGTTGGGTACCCGTCGAACCCGGCATGGAAGGCGCGGTTGCCTTAGCGCTTGGACGTATCATTGTTGACGAAAATATGGTGCATGATGGTATTCCCCCAGAATACGAAACGCTCTACGATGATGTGGATGTCGCAGCGATTGCTGGAGCATCAGGAATTGAAGTTGAGGAATTGACCCGTCTTGCCCGCATCTTCGCCGACGGACATCACCCAATTGCGCTACCGGGCAACACACTGGTGGGTTACAGCAACAGCCTTGATGCGGTGAAAGCTGTCGAGGTGCTGAATTTCGTCGTCGGACATACCGGTGAACACGGCGCTATGATGTTGACGCCGCCTGCGCCCGCACGTGATTTCCGTGTCTCGCCCCCCAACTCATTTGACGATGTACTCAGCCTAATTAATCGCATGACAAATGGCGAGGTGGATACACTGTTCATATTGGGTGCGAACCCGATTTATGAACTGCCACAAGCTGCAAATTTTGTCGCAGGATTGGAACAAGTAGAAAATATCATCACCTTCGCTACATTACCTGATGAAACGACCGCACTTTCTGACATTGTTTTGCCAATTCACACCTATTTAGAGACGTGGGGATTTGAGTTCAACAACCCTTCAACCGACAAAACGATTGTCAGTGCGCAACAGCCCGTTGTGCGTCCTCTGTATGACACACGCGACCCAGCAGATGTGTTATTGGCGCTAGCCGACCAACTCGGCGAAGATGTCAAACGACGATTACCGTGGCCAAATCTCGTCAATTACATTCAAACTCGGCTGGTGTCGTTGCAATTAGAGGATGGCAATATCACCGCACCGGATAGCCTCGACACATTTTGGGCCGTGTGGTTGCAGCAAGGTGGTTGGTGGTCGCAAGAATCTAATTGGCAAGTTCCAACGATACAGCAAGAGACTCCGCTTTCGCTTGAAGTGCCCGATCCGGTTTTTGATGGCAATTCGGATGATTTCCCCTTTTATCTCATGCCGGTGCCATCAGTGACCTTCGGCGATGGCCGTCACGCGGCGTTGCCTTGGTTGCAGGAAACGCCAGATCCAATGACGACGGTATCATGGGATACATGGGTTGAGTTGAGTCCGATGACTGCCGACCAACTTGCTTTACGCAATGATGATGTCGTCACTGTTCAAACACCGACCGGCACATTACAAGCTGTAGTTTATATCACACCGGCGATTCACCCGAATGTTGCTGCCATTCCGATTGGGCAGGGGCACACAGCACTAGGCCGATGGGCGCAAAATCGAGGGGCGAATGTGTTGCAAATACTGTCACCACAAACCGCATCGAACACAGGACAGCTTGCGTGGATAGGCACGCGAGTACAACTCGTAAAAACCGAAGAACGTCGCCAATTGCCCTTGATGGAAAATCCTGAAGGTATCGAAAACGAGCGTGAAAAATCACTGTTGCGAAGTGAGTGATTGATACAAACGGAGTCATAAGCATAATCGCCGTAATGAAGGAGTTGAAATCACGTGGAACAGATTGGTCAAGATGAGCATCGCTGGATTATGGTGATCGATTTGGATCGATGCACAGGATGTCAGGCCTGCGTGGTGGCGTGCCATGCTGAAAATAACGTCCCCATAGTTGGCGACGAAGAAGTTCGCAATGGCCGTGCGATGCACTGGTTACATATCGAACGTATATGGATCGGCGAGTATCCTAATGTGCGGGCAAAGTTTATGCCTCTGATGTGCCAACAGTGCCAGAAGGCGCCTTGCGAACCGGTCTGCCCGGTATTCGCCACCTATCATAACGCGGTCGAAAACGTCAACGCACAAATTTATAACCGGTGCATTGGAACGCGGTATTGTGCCAACAACTGTCCGTATATCGCACGCACATTTAACTGGTTTGATCCTGAATTTCCAGAACCGCTCAACGAACAATTGAATCCAGACGTTAGCGTGCGACGACGCGGCATCATGGAAAAATGTACATTCTGCATTCAACGCATTCGTCGTGGAAGAGAAAATGCAGCCGCCGAAGACCGTGAATTGCGTGACGGTGATGTCCAACCGGCCTGTGCGCAATCTTGCCCGGCGGGTGCGATTAAGTTTGGCGATTTAAATAATCCTGAAAGCGAAGTGTCTCGTTTGGTTCATAGTCCGCGCGGCATCCGTCTGCTTGAAGAATTAGGAACAGAACCGTCAGTGATTTATTTGAGTGGAGGGGAAGCCCATGTCGGTTAAAGCCATTTCAGTTGTCTGGCCGGAAACAGAAGATCCGCGAGAGAAACTATTATTCGACCCACGTCCAACAAGAGAAATGAACAACATGGTGCTTGACGCCATGACGACGACAAGTTGGCGTTACTGGCTTGTCATCGCCGTGTTAGTCGTGTTGGTTCTCATCGGAATCTTTGGCGCATGGGGGTATCAAATCCTACAAGGCATGGGGGTTGCTGGCATTCGACGACCGGTATATTGGGGCGTTTACATCACGAATTTTGTTTTTTGGATCGGCATCAGTCATTCCGGCACATTTGTTTCGGCTATTTTACGGGTCTTCAAAGCCGAGTTTCGTCGGCCATTTACCCGCGCCGCTGAACTGATGACATCATTTGCGCTGGTAGTTGCTGGGATGTATCCCCTCATTCATTTGGGGCGCACATGGCGCTTTTACTGGATGGTGCCGTATCCTAATCAACGACAACTATGGCCTAATTTTCATTCCCCATTGGAATGGGATATGTTGGCAATCTTTACTTATCTAATCGGGAGTACGCTCTATCTATATTTACCATTGATTCCCGATCTTGCGATGGCCCGCGATTATAGTACAGGATGGCGTGGAAATCTTTATCGCATTATGGCACTTGGTTGGCGGGGCACAGAAGCGGAATGGCATCATCTTAAGACCGCGATCACAATTTTTGCTTTTGCAATTATCCCAGTCATGTTTTCAGTGCATACAATCGTGGCATGGGATTTCGGCATGACGATGACTGTCGGCTGGCACAGTTCAATCTTTGGCCCATATTTCGTGGTGGGGGCGATCTTTTCGGGTGTTTCCGCAGTTGTGACGGTTTTGCTGATTTTGCGCAAAGCAATGCGTCTCGATTATTTTCTCCGCGCCGAACATTTCGACGCATTAGGTAAGATCATTCTCGTGTTTTCTGCCGCGTGGACATATTTCTTCTTCGCCGATTATTTGACCGAATGGTATGGCGGAGAGGCAGTTGGCAAAGAATTGTTGACTTTGCAAGCACGTGGCCCGGTTGCCCCCCTGTGGTATTTGATGTTGATCTTCAATGTGGCCATTCCCCTGCTCACATTGTGGAATAAGCGGATACGTACCTCTGTGCGTGGCATGTTGCTCATCACATTAGGCATTAATGTCGGCATGTATATTGAACGCTACATCATTGTGACGGGTGCGCTCTCTCGCAATCGCCTGCCCTTTAATTGGGGAGCATATAATCCGACTTTGATCGAAATTCTCATCTCTATCGGCTCGTTGTCCACATTCGTGCTCTTATATGCGCTGGCGAGCCGCGTTTTGCCACTTATCCCTGTTTGGGAAGTACAAGAAGGTCAATTGTCACATCGCTTACGGCGGATTGGTCGCCAGTTAGCGCCGAGTGTTTCGGAACTAGACTGATGGATGTGGGAGAGAAATAGAGAAAGAACTATGGACGACAAAACTGTAACTTTAGTGGCATTTTTTGTAGAGATTGCCCCGGTGCCCAACACACTAGACCTATTGCGGCAAGAAGGAATCGACGAGACCGATATGACCGTTATTTCAAATATGCCGTATTCGTCTTCTATTCTTGGACGTCCGATGGTATGGGAACGACTGCCCATCATCAGTCTATCGGGCGCATTTGTCGGGTTGTTGATCGGACTATTCTTGAATGTCGGCACCCCGCTACTGTATCCGATTCGGGTTGGCGGACAACCCTTAATACCGATTCCCCCATCGCTGGTATTGACGTTTGAACTGACCATGATGGGGCTGATTGTGAGCACTTTCCTCGGCGTACTGTGGGAAAGCGCCTTTCCTTCCCACGGCCCTCGTATTGGCAACCCACGTATCAGCAATGGGCAAATTGGAGTCCTGTTCGAATGTGCGGTTGACGAAAAAGACAGAATCGTAGCAGTGCTAGAAAAGCAGGGCGTTCATGACTTAGAGATCATCAATCGGGAGGAGCGAACGCTGTGAGAAGGCGGATTATCATCACGCTTATTATCTTGGCAACACCCTTTATTGTTGGCCTTGCGTTGACTTTTGAGATCATCAATATTGACTTCGTTAGTTTCATGGAACATCAGGAGTCGATAGGTTACCGAGAAGGGCCACGTTTGTTACCGCCTGCTGGGTCAGTTCCTATCAGTGGGGTCGAAGTGCCGCCGGACGGTAGCCTGCCAGAAAATCCGATTGCAGCATCCGAAGAGTCATTAGCTCGTGGTGAGGTGTTGTATCGCGTCAATTGTGGCGTGTGTCATGGAGATATGGGTCGTGGTGACGGCCCGGTCGCCCCGTATTTCAACGAGTCGCCGGATGCATCAGAAGTGTCCGATATTACTAGTCCACGTATTACACGAGAAGAAGATGGGCTGATTTACCT
>RFIA01000225.1 GCA_003695675.1 Chloroflexota bacterium | reverse complement strand
TATGTCATCTGCAAAATCTGCGAAACAGTCGAAACTGCAATATGTATTCATGGGGCTGATTGTCGTCAGCGCGTTCGTCGCCGCCTTTTCGATTAGCCGCGTTCTCACGGCGCGAGATGACGCCCCGCTCGCCGACACGATTAATCCGGTCGAGGGTGAAGGGCTTGCAGGGTATGCGCGTGTGGATCCACCGCACGAATTGCGAGATTTTGAATTGACAAGCCAAACAGGTGAAGCGATTCATCTGAGCGATTTGCGCGGTAAGACGACGCTGATGTTTTTCGGCTATACCAATTGCCCCGACGTTTGCCCGACGACTCTCGCCGATTACACCACTGTCAAGGAACAACTCGGCGATGTGGCTGAAGAGGTCAATTTCGTGTTCATCAGTGTCGATGGTACACGCGACACGCCGGAAACTGTCGCCGAGTATTTGGCTCGTTACGACGAAGACTTCATCGGCATGACAGGCAGCGAAGACCTGCTGCGTCAAATCGGGCAAGAGTACGGTTTGCAATTCACGATTGATGATACCGTCAGCGTCGGCCATACGCACGAAGACGGCGAAGGCCACGACTTCAGCGACGGCGATGAACAATACTTCATCGAACACACCTCGCCATCATTTTTGATCGACAAGAATGGTTTATTGCGAGCGTTATATTTTTACGGCACGCGCCCCGATGTCATCGCGGAGAGCATCGTCGAGTTCATGGCCGAGACCTAATGCGCCGATATTACAGTCCTGTCACATGCAAGATTGTTCATCACACACAGCGTCCGTTGTGGGTATACTTGATACACAGGCAGTCTGCCGCAAAATCAAAGGCAACATGCCGTGTGCTTATCGCAAGGGCGACCCGCCGGGTCGCCCCTATATCATACCGGCGCTGTTGATAAGATTTGAAAATCCTGCACACAATCAGAGAGGGGAACGAAATGACCACCATTGAGCATAGCATTTTCATCAACGCATCGGCGGAAGAGATAGACGCCGTCACCTTGGACGCCACACGCTTGCCGGAGTGGTATCCCGGTGTTGAAAGCGCTCAGCCCGACGATGTTTATCCCGAAGTCGGTGGACAAGCGCAGATTGTTTACAAGGTGGTCGGCATCAAATTTGATGTGACTTTCACCGTTCGCGAACTCAATCGTGGGCATGGCGCAACCTTCGAGATTGACGGCATGATTAAGGGCACGAATACATGGACGTACACACCGGAAGGCGATGGCGTGCGAGTCACCGCGGTATATGATTACGAGATGCCCGGCGGCGGTCTCGGCCAAGTGGCGAACAAACTCGTCGTCCAAAAGATGAACGATGAAAATTTGAAAAAGAGTCTTGAAAATCTGAAGGCGCTTGTCGAAGGCTAAACACAAGCACAACTTTCGTCGGCGGTCGCGTCTTTGCGATGAATAATGACCCGCATTCTTCGACGCACCGTGCGCGAACAGCCCCTCAATACGCCGCGAGTTCGCGTATCGCGGCGGCAATTTTCGCCGGATTGAGCATGAAGTGCGCTTCGAGCGCCTCATTGAAGGCGACGGTCGGCACATCCGGCGAGCCGAGACGCATCACCGGGCCGTCGAGATATTCAAACGCATGTTGTGCAATCAGCGCGGCAATCTCGCCGCCGACGCCGCCCGTC
Source organism: Chloroflexota bacterium (assembly GCA_003695675.1). Classification (GTDB taxonomy): domain Bacteria; phylum Chloroflexota; class Anaerolineae; order Aggregatilineales; family Phototrophicaceae. The sequence goes on along the minus strand of RFIA01000225.1, from coordinate 2,352 downwards.
AAATTATCCTCATGCACAATCAATGCTTTGCTCGTCTTGCGAACCGATTCTAATATCGCCGCCGTATCCAATGGATACAATGTGCGCAAGTCAATCACCTCGACGCTGATGCCCTCTTGCACGACTTCTTCCGCCGCCTGCAAACTATAATGCGTCATCAAGCCATACGTGTACAGGCTGATGTCCGTCCCCTCGCGCATGATGGCCGCCTTGCCGAGAGGCACTGTGTACAACCCTTTGGGCACATCGCCACGTTGCAGTCGATACAATTGCTTGTGTTCAAAGAAGACTATCGGGTCGGGCGCTTGCACCGCGGCAATCAACAAACCCTTGGCATCATAGGCTGTTGAGGGAATGACGACCTTAAGTCCCGGCGTGCTTGTGAACAAGGCTTCGGTGCTCTGCGAGTGATAAAACCCGCCGTGAATCCCCGCGCCAAAGGGCGCCCGTACCACAATCGGGCAGGCCCAATCGCCATTGGTGCGATAACGAAAACGCGCCGCTTCGTTCAAAATTTGATCGATGGCCGGATAGATGTAATCAGCGAATTGAATCTCGGCAATCGGACTGAGGCCGTGCAAAGCCGCGCCGATTGCCATCCCGACGATGGAGGCCTCGGCAATCGGCGTATCGATGACGCGATGCTCGCCGAATTGCTTGAGCAAGCCATCGGTCGCGAGGAAGACGCCGCCCTTCAAGGCAACATCTTCGCCGAGCACAATCACATTGTCATCGGCAGCCATCAACTCGGTCATCGCATCGCGGAGGGCTTCGATAAATGTCATTTCGGGCATACAAAATAATCCTTTTTATTTTGCAAAATGGGTTCATTGTCTTGAACAAAACGCACACGATTATGGCGACGGGGTTGGCGTGGCAACACGAGCGGTTGCAGTCGCATTTTGCATACCGACAGCCTGTGTCGCTTGAAAGCTGAGAACCGCCTGTGTTTCAATGAAGTCGAGCACGGCGCGGGTAGAGGCAATTTCTAACCGCGCCTGTGTCGCGAGGGCGGCGTTTGCGCGGGCGATGCCGGTTTGCGTCATTATATTTTCGTTGGCGCGGGCCGTCGTCGTCGCGTCGAGATTTTGCGCCCGCACGACAAGCGCGTCGTCTGTCCCCGCGAGTTCGAGAGCGCGTTCTGTCGCCAGCAAATCGAGCGCGCCGCGTGTTTGTTCAAGCGCCGCCGCGCCCGCCGTCAATGTGAGCGTGTTGCCTTCGATGTCCGCTTCAATCGTAATCACGTCAGCCGCAATCAAGCCAACAACAACCGCAAGCGGCAGCGCAAAAGCGAACAGCATCAACAAGCCGGTGACGAAACAACCGGGAAGGCCGCGCTTGTCCTCGCTGACCTCGCCGTAATAATCGGCGTAGTCAGGCAAGGGCTTGCCGGCCCACGAGTCGGCCAATGGTGTGCGATCATTGGTTTCGGATTCTTCCGGCAAGAAACCCGGTCGCTGCTGCGTCATCATATCCCCCGCTGCCGATTTGTTTTATCGTGGCATCACCGCTAGGGTACGGTACGTCTGAGAAACAATCAATGGTGATGCGGCTGCATCCTCGTTTGTCGGCAATGCGAACAAACCGTCGGGCGTGACAAAGATGAGCATCGCATTCGCCGCGAGGTCTGCCGAGAGAATCGAGACGGCTGCCTCCTGCTGCGAAAGACGCTCAACCGCGCCGCCATCGACCGGCACACGCCACCACTCGGATGGCACGACATGTCCGGGATGCGCCTGTGCGACGCTGACACCGAGAATATCACGCCATAACGACGCATCGTTGACGACAACCTCATCTTTGAATGCGCTGAAGAAAATCGTCTCGCCATCGTGCGAAAATAACAGCGCCCGTAAGTCGAACAGCGTCGGGTCATCGACAAGTGCCCGCGCATGACGACCGTCGGAGTCTGCAACGTAGATAGCGCGTTGTTGTGTTTCGCCGTCGATGCCGATGTACACGAGACGATTGCCATCCGGTGAAATATTCGGCGATGTCGCGCCGACGACGACGGACGTTGTGTTTTGTGTGGCGAGTTCATGACGCGCAAGGACAAAAATCGGCGCGACCGGGTTCGTCAAATTTGTTTCGACGAAATACAACGCATCGCCGCCCGGCGACCAACGCGGCGTATCATACAAGATGTCGCGGTTATTCGTGCCGAGTACGAGGTCGGGCGCCGCGGGTTGCGCGATGTCGATGCGATAGAGACCGCTGCGGGCGAATTGGGCGCCGGTGCGTCCTAACGGCGTATTCATCGCGAAGACAAGCTGCCGCCCGTCGACAGAGACATCAAGCGCCGTCACATCCGACCGCGCCGGCACATCGAACAAGATGCGTTTGTCGTGCGTC
>RFIA01000026.1 GCA_003695675.1 Chloroflexota bacterium | reverse complement strand
GGGGCATTGCGTGCAATGCCCTGAAGGGTTTAGCAAGCTAAACCCCAACGATTGTCCCCTATTTTTGCATCAAAGCGCAAATGTCAACAGAGCCTAGTCGCCTAGAGGGAAAATTTCAATGCACGAAGTATGGCCCACGGTCACCGTCATCATGCCGGTGCGGAACGAAGCGGCATTCATTGCGCGGAGTCTCGGCGCGGTGCTTGAGCAAGATTATCCGCCGGAGAAGGTTGAAATTATCGTTGCAGATGGGATGAGCGACGACGATACGCTGTCGATTATCCAATCGCTACCCGGCGTAGACCGCGTCACCATCATCGAAAATCCGGAGCGGATTCAATCGTATGGCTTGAATCACGCACTTGAACACGCACGGGGCGACTACATCATCCGCGTCGATGGACACACGATCATCGCGCCCGACTACATCAAGCAATGCGTGACGACGTTGCAGCAAACCGGCGCGGCCAATGTCGGCGGCGCGATGAACCCGGTTGGCATCACGGCGTTCGGCAAGGCGATTGCGGCGGCGGGTAAATCGCCCTTCGCCGTGCCCACGACTTTTCATCATAGCGAAACCGCTTGTTATACCGATACGGTGTACATGGGCGCATGGCCGCGTACCGTGTTTGAACAAATCGGCGGCTTCAATCCTCAGCTTGTCACCAATCAAGATTATGAACTCAATTACCGCATTCGCGCCAACGGCGGGGCGATATACTTCAACCCGGCGATCCAATCGCAATATTACAGTCGGCAAACCCTCCGCAGCCTGATGCGGCAATATTATCGTTATGGACGGGGGAAGGTCAAAACGCTGCGTTTGCATCCGGCTTCGCTGCGTCCCCGTCAAGTTGTTGCGCCGTTATTTGTCGCCGGTTTGGTGAGCGGCCCCGTCTTGGCGATACTATGGCGACCGTTCGGGATTTTATGGTTGGCGGGCATCACCGCCTATCTCATCCTCAGCGTGATTTTCGCTGTCCGCGCTGCACAACGCGCGGCTGATACCCCCCCGATATGGCGCGTGATGCTGGTGTTTTTCATCATGCACTTGGCATGGGGCGTAGGTTTTTGGCGCGAATTGCTCAAGCCCGGCCCGCTATAAGCCACAGCATCTTCGCCAAAAATCACGACCCAAGAATCGAAATGACGATGCGCGGTGTGATGAAGGCTTCGATGAGCGCACTGAGTATCAACCCGGGGATAATCAAACCAATCCACAATTTGATCGTGCTGCCGAAGGTCGTCACCCATGCGTGACCGACGGTTTCGCCTTCTGGCAAGCGCGTGACGATAGCGCCGAGTCGCAGCGCCGCCGCCGTCGCGATGATGATGACGGGAATCTCGATGATGCCATGCGTCAATATCCCCGCGAACAAAAATGTCGGGTCAAGTCCGGCCAACATCACTTGGCTGAAAATGTAACCGAGTAAGAAATACACGACCGGAGTCAACACCAACGGCAGCACACCGAACGAGAAAATGGCGAGCAGCGTCGCACCCACCAAAATCCGCGCATTTTGCCACACGATGAACAGCACCGCCTTGCTCTGCAACGGAATATTGGTGAAATAGGCGCGGCTGTTGAGCAATTCCGCTGTGTCTGTCAGCGAATCGTCTTGCGGCAGGGGCAGATGCCATTGCGGGAGTTGCCCGACATAATAACCGCCAAGCATCGCGATGATGAACACAGCGATTGTAATCAACGAAGCGGTCTTCAATTGGCGCAAACTCATCGCCATGCCGCTTGTATACCAATGCCACACATTGCGCGCCGGTGTGCCGTCTTCATCGACAGCGCGGACGTAACGCCAAATTTTCGCCAGCGAACTGCGCAATTGGATTTGATCGATGCTGCGCCCCAACAACTCTTCGCGATTGAAAATGCTGTTGCCGACCCGCAGCAGCAAAATCACGACGATGAACATGCCGACGATGATCGCCCACAACGCGAAGATACCACGCGGCGACTCGGCGTCGGGCGCGAGGAACATGATGGCGCTTTCGCCCTGAATAGCGAGCGTCATCGGGATGATGATGAAACTCGCCAGCAGATTCGCGGCGCGGGTGCTCGTCGTCTGGCTCGAAACGACGACGGCGCCCGTCACCATGACGAGTGCTTGTACCGTCGTAATCAAAATAATTTGCAAGACGAGCGCCGGCTCAGGACGCCATTGCAAACTGCCGAACACCAACGCGACGAGATAAACCGTCATGCCGCCGTAACTAGCGATGAGCGGCGGAATCATCGCGGCGAGTGTTTTGCCGATGTACAATTCGGTATTCGTCAACGGCGTGCTGAGCAAGGGTTCGAGGCTGCGGCGTTCTTTTTCGCCGACGAAGGTTTCCAACGCGATGACGAGCGAAATCGAAATCGGGAAGAAGCCGATAATCATCAACAGGAACGGTATCGTCCGTTCGGCGACGATGTCTGCACCGTATTCGGCGACGAAGCCGGTGAATTGCTGCGCGACGAATTGCGCTAGCGCGGGGAATAGAAAGGTCAGTACGACAATCGGCACGATGATGCGCCAATCGCGGAAGCTGTCGCGGACTTCGCGCCGCGTCACAATCAGCGCGTTGCTCAACGTCAGGCGGGCATCTTGCCAGCGCGTCAGCGACTCGCGTTCGACCATGCCGAAAGGTTCATACGACCGAACCGGTTTAACCGTTGTTGCCATTGAGATTCTCCTGCGCTTCGTCTTCTTTCACAACTTGTAAGTAAACCTGTTCGAGTGTTTGCGAAACCGGCGCGAGCGTCACGACTTCGACGCCAAGCGCTGTCACACGCCGCAACAATTCCGGATTCGTTTTGCGCGGTTCGGGCGCACGGTAACGCAACCAATCGATACCGCTCGAGTCAATCTCGACCATTGACGACAAATCGTTGACGAGGCCGTTGAGTTCGCCGTTGACGCGCAATTCCATCATCGGCTCGCCGACAAACGACCGTACCAAATCGCTGAAGACACCATCCGCGATGATGCGCCCGTGCCGGATGATGGCGATGCGGTCTGCCAATATTTGCGCCTCGGCTAAATTGTGAGTCGTGATGAGGAAGGTGCGCTCCTCGTGCTGCAATTCGATGATGGCATCGCGAACCAGTTTCGCGCTTTGCGGATCCATCGCCGATGTCGGTTCGTCGAGCAACAGCACCGGCGGGTCGTGCAGCATAGCACGCACGAGCGCGAGTTTTTGCTTCATGCCCTTGGAGTATTCGCCGAGCCGTTTGTCGAGCGCGAATGTCAGGTCAAAGCGTTCCATCAAATCGAGCGCCCGTTTTTGATAAATTTCGGGCGGCATCCGATAGACACGCCCAAAAAAGTCGAGATACTCGACCGCTTTCATGCGTTCATAGAGGCCGTGCTGCTCCGTCAACACACCGACATGCGCCCGCACATACGACGGTTGTTTGACGACATCGAAACCGGCGATGGTCGCCGTGCCCGCAGTCGGCGCGAGAATCGATGTCATCATGCGGACAGTCGTCGTTTTACCGGCGCCATTCGGCCCCAGCATCGCCAGCACCGTGCCCGGTTCTACCGTCAGCGTGACGTTATCCACAGCGCGGAAGTCACCAAAATCTTTCGTTAATCCATGCGCCTCAATCATCGGCAATCCTACATTGAGTGGACAATATTTACGTTTCTAATTGTAAACGAATTGTCAGGATATATGACCCGGTACTTTGTGGTTATGCGCAGCATTTTCGTTTTTTCTTCACAACTGTGCGTTGTTCAGCCGGCCAGCTTTTCAGCCAATCAAGCATCAAACGGCCTGACTGATCTCGAACAAATGCCCATCAGGATCGCGGAAAAAGCAACGGATTTCTGCACCCCAATCATACGGCGGTGTGAGGAACTGCGCACCGCGCGATTTGAGTGTTTTGTAAGCAGCGTGGCAATCGGGCACACGAATTGTCATCGCATGGTGGACAGCCTGCCTATCGACAGGTGGCGCGAATGTGACATCCGGTTTATCGGCAGTCGGGTCGCCGCCCGTAACCAACAATAACCACGCGCCTTGAAAATCGAGCACACACGATGTGCCGCCATACTCACGATACACTGTCGCGCCCAACACATCGCGGTAGAACACTTTTGCACGTTCCATGTCGCTGACGACGAGAATATGCGTGAGCACCATGCCTTCAGTTGGAAATTCGGTCATTCGATTTCTCACTTGTTTATCACGTTACCATCAGCCTATCACAAAATGCGACATGCAGCATAAAGCAAAAACCCCCGACGCAATGATCGGGGACTTTTAGGCAAATCAAGACGCATATTGTTCACGCCGTCTGTGTTTCGGGCGACTCGTCTTCTTCGTCTTCTGTGTCCGTCGCTTCATTCGATGATTTTTGTCTGCGCGGGTCGGTTTGAATGCGCAGCCACAACATGCCGACAGCGAGGAAGAATGCGAGACCCGTAATCGCCTGCGAAGTGTTGACGCCCCCGGCAATCGACGTTTCGACACGGATGAATTCGAGCAAGAAGCGAATGAACGAATATTGCGCGACATACAGCAGGAAGACATCGCCGGGACGCAATTTGTCGCGATGATTGCGATATATCCGCAAGAGGACAAAAAACGCGATGATATTCCACAAGGCTTCATACGCAAACAACGGATGGAATTTGGTCGCAGTCGGCCCGGCGACCGGATATTTAACGGTGTTGCGATAGATACCGACACGATGCGCTTGATCGATGGGAATCCCCCACGGCAGCGTTGTCGGTGTGCCGTACAACTCCTGATTGACGAAATTCGCGAAACGCCCAATCGCCTGCGCAAGCGGCAGCGCGACACCGGCGACATCGAGCCACGGCGCGAGGTCGAGCTTGTTGCGGCGCATGTAAATGTAACCGCCAATCATGCCGCCGATGACCGCGCCGAAAATACTCAGCCCGCCGCTCCACACTGCTAACGGCCCTTGATCGAGGTCGGTGATATTATTGAAGAACCATGAGCGGGTGATGCCTGCGTCAACCAACGAAATCGGCGGGAAGAGGACAAACCACAGACGCGCCCCGATGATGCCGGGGATAATCGCCCACGTCAACGTACCCCAAACGTGGTCGGGGTCGCGGCCATCACGCTTGACAAGGTTCGTCGCCACCGTCGCCGCAATCAGCATCGCCACGACAATGATGACGCCATAATAGCGAACCTGTAGCGTATCAAATAAAACAACCAGTTCGCGTTGAAATTCCATTTTCTAAACCTCTCTATTTTGCAATTGTTTATATGCAAACCATAGGCGTTGTAACGCCGTAAAATTTGTGCCAATCGCCAGCAGCCACATCCCCGGTATGAGTAGGGGCGGAATCAGCAGCGCGATGATAATCGTGACGATGCGTTCCATGCGGGTGAAGAGTCCGATTTTCATTTTGACGCCGACTTCACCAGCACGCGAACGAATATAACTGATGGCTTGACTGCCTATCATGGTTGCCAACGCAAGCAACACATAGTTTAACGCATCTTGGCTCGCAAAATAATAGGCAAGTGCGCCAAATATAATCCCATCGGCATAACGGTCAAGTGTCGAGTCGAGCACTTCGCCGAATTTGTCTTGACGCTGCATCGCCCGCGCCACCGCGCCATCAAGTGCGTCAAGCGGCAAGCCGACAATCAAGAGCACGCCGCCGAGCCGATGCTGCCCGCGCCCGATGAAGACACCCGCAATCACCACGAAAATGAAGCCGACAATCGTCAACATATCGGGATGGACACCGGCGCGATGCAGCGCGTTACCGAGCGCCGTGGTCAGCGTGCGGGTACGCTTGCGCATATAATCTGAAAGTGTCAGGCCATGATTATACATAAGATTTACTCTTGCGAATCGATGCGTTAGCCATTACACTTGCGCTCATGTTCCGGGGTGTAGCGCAGCCCGGTAGCGCGCACCGTTCGGGTCGGTGAGGTCCCGGGTTCAAATCCCGGCACCCCGACAGCATACACACAATCCCGCACACCCGACAAGGCGGGATTTTTTATTTCTTTGAGACGCAGAGGGCACAAATAGCGCGATTTCTATAAGGGCGCAGCACGCTGTGCGCCTATCATCACAACCATCACAACCCCTGCGCCTTCGCTTCGTTCCACAGCGCGTCGAGTTCGGCCAGCGAATAATCCGTCAGCGCTTTGCCATTCGCGGCGACCGCTTCTTCAATATAGCGGAAGCGGCGATAAAAACGCTGATTGGTTTCGCGCAGCGCCGTCTCCGGTTCGACATCTAGCCATCGCGCCCAATTGACGACCGCGAACAACAAATCGCCGACTTCCTTCGCCCGTTGTTCGTCATCTTCCGCCGCGAGAATCTCATCGATTTCTTCGCGCACTTTCGCCAACACATCGGCGGCGTCATCCCAATCGAAGCCGGGTTTCGCGGCCTTCGCTTGTAATTTGTAGGCTTGCAACAACGCCGGGCTGCCTTTCGGGATGCCATCGAGAATCGACTCGCGCTGTTTGCCTTTGTTGGCGTTTTCTTGTTCCTTGAGCGCGTCCCAATTCGTCAGCACTTGCTCCGCACCATCGACTTGTACATCGCCCCACACATGCGGATGGCGTCGCACGAGTTTTTCATTGACGTGGCTGAGGACATCTGTCATCCTAAATTCACCGTCGTCAATCGCAATCTGTGTGTGCAGCGCGACTTGAATCAGCAAATCGCCGAGTTCTTCGCACAACGCCTGCGCATCTTCGTTGTCGAGCGCTTCAAGCACTTCGTAGGTTTCTTCGATGAGATATTCGCGCAACGAAAGATGTGTCTGCTTTCTGTCCCACGGGCAACCTTCGGGCGCACGCAGATGCGCGATGATTTCTTGGAATTGCTCGAAGCTCGACATGTCGCCAATAGACGGAATATACAGCGATGTCGTGTGGCTGATGTGTTCGCTGCGGTCGATTTCGTAGAGCGGCACCGCCTCGACCGCCGCTTTGTCTGTTCCGGCGGCGTGAATCAATGTGACCGGAAACTCGTCGCGATATTGATTCATCAGCGTGAGCTTAACATCCGAGGCGACCTGTTTGCTATACACCTGCCCAAGCAGGGCGGGGTAGTCGGGGTTAATCGGCGGGTGATGCAACGCCGCGACCGCCAACGCATCGACGACTTGCAAGCCGTCGAGTGCATCGACCCCGATGAGTTTCAACGATGGTTCGACAAAGCTGATGCCGTTGACGATTTCGACGGCGATGTCGGCTTTGTTGGCGGCGTCCATCAACTTGAGCACGGTTGACTCGCCGACGAGTGGGTCGCCCGGCACGGCGTAGACGACATCGCCACGACGCGCCGCATCCATCACACGCTCGACGATGCGCTCATAGACGAGTTCAAAGCTGTCCAACGACTCGTAAAGGTCGTCGAAGCTCGTGTAGGTCTGCTCCATCTGTGGCAAGCACGAGACACAGCCGTGCTTCTCCGTCCGCAGAAAGATGCGCTCGGCTTGTTTGAGTGTGCGCCACGCTCGGCGCGACAAATCATCAACCGCGCCCGGCCCCAAACCGACAATCGTGAGTGTCATATAAACTCCCATAACAATAAAAGCGATTAAACCGCAAAGATGCAAAGAACGCAAAGGGGGATTTGTAAGAAATCTCTGTGTCCTCTGCGTCTCTGCGGTTCAAATTTTTGTCCCGCTCGATTCACGTCGATATGCTGAGCAGATGCCCGAAAACAACAAAGGCAAGACTCAATCGCCTTGCCGCATTATGCCAAAAAGATTCGATGTGCGTTCAACCGTAGGGACACGGCACGCTGTGCCCAATTCAATATCCACTTCTTTGGGCATAGCAAGCTATGCCCCAACACAAGCGATGCCGCAACAAGCTCGCCTCTACGATAAGAAAGCCAAGTGAAGGTCTAACGCTTCGTGTAGGTCGGGGCTTTACGCGCACGCTTGAGACCCGGTTTCTTACGTTCCTTGACACGGGCATCGCGCGTCAGCATTTTGCGTGCTTTCAATTCGGGGCGCAGGTCGGGGTCAAATTCGAGCAGCGCACGGGCAATACCGAGACGAATCGCGTCGCGCTGACCACTGACGCCACCGCCGGTGACATGCACACTGATGTCGTAAACATTTTCTTGCCCAACTGCACGCAACGGCTCAAGGAAAATATCGACATCGCCGATACGCGGCAAATATTCGTGACCATCCTTGCCGTTGATAATAATTTTACCCGTGCCGCCAGGGAATAAACGGACTCGCGCCGTCGCGGACTTACGGCGACCAATGCCTTCGTAATATTGTGCAGACATTCAACGCACCTTCCTAAAGTTCTAACGGTTTCGGCTGTTGCGCTTCATGCGGGTGAGTCGGCCCGGCATGAACCTTCAGCTTGCGGAACATTTTGCGACCGAGCGCGTTTTTCGGCAGCATACCGCGCACCGCCGCCTCAATCACGCGCTCAGGGAATTTGTCGAGTTGGTCTCCTAATGTGACCTGTTTGAGGCCGCCGGGATATTGCGAGTGTCGATAATAAACCTTGTCATTCAACTTGTTGCCCGTCACGGCGATCTTTTCGCAATTGATGACAATCACATAATCGCCGACATCGAGATGCGGCGAGTAGGTCGGCTTGTGTTTGCCGCGCAGAATAGTCGCGATGCGTGTCGCGAGACGACCGAGATTCTGCCCCTCGGCGTCGACAACCCACCAACTGCGTTCAATATCGTCTTCTGAGACAGTGAATGTTTTTTGTGCATACGTTTTCTGTGCCACGAAACTTTCCTCCGGCAAATCTGACATTCGCCACTGTTTTTAATAAGGCGATGGGATTATTTCTTTGCGTCCTCTGCGCCCTTGCAGTTCAATATCTTTTTATACATCTTGTTGTGGATAACGCACAGCCGCAAGCGTCAAACCTTGCGGTGGCGCTATCGTCCCCGCCTGCGACAATTCCGCTTTGCGGAAGGCCGCCTCAAATTCAGCCGACGACAGCAACCCGCGCCCGACATCAACCAACATGCCAACCACACGCCGTACCATGCGATATAAAAACGCATTGGCCTCTATCGTGTACGTCAGCTTAGCGCCGTAAGCCGCCGCGTCGCGCTGCCACAGCGACTGCATCACCGTGCGGACGGTGTTGTTACCCTGCGGCGGTTGACCGAATGTCGCGAAGTCATGCTCGCCGATGAGCAAGCCCGCCGCTTGTTGCATCAGCACCATATCAAGGGGTTGATGCACACGCCAAGTTTGACGCCGCAATAACGGCTGTGGCCGCGCCGCTTGTATCACGCGATAGATATACACCCGCGACAACGCATCATAGCGCGGATGAAAGCCGGGCTGCTGCGCGATGTCTTGCAGGGCGATGTCTTCCGGCAATCGCGCATTAATCGCCCGCAACAAGGCCTCGTCTTCGTGCTGCCACGTTACATCAAAGGCGATGACCTGCCCCGTCGCATGAACACCGCTATCGGTACGCCCCGCCGGGATGACCGTCACACGCTGCGTTGTCGTCGCAGCAATCGCATCTTCAAGCGCGAGTTGCACTGTCGGCGTTGCGCCAGCCTGTCGTTGAAATCCCTGATAGGCCGTCCCGTCATAGGCGACTGTCGCACGATAACGGGTTGTCATCACCAAACGACTGAATAATCTAATCTTCCTCGACCAACTCGAGGAAGACCATATCGGCATTGTCGCCCTTGCGCGGCCCCAGCTTCAAAATACGAGTGTACCCGCCGGGACGCTCTTCAAAGCGCGGCGCGATGTCGTCGAACAACTTCTGCACCAATTTGCGATTATTGTTCAAACGGCTTGCCACAATCCGCCGCGCATGAACCCCACGCGCGGGGTCGTCATGCGCCAAAGCACGCTTCGCAATCGTAATCAAACGCTCGACATGCCCGCGCACAAATTTCGCTTTGGCTTCTGTCGTCTTGATGCGTTCATGTTCGATGAGCGCCGATGTCAGCGCTAATTCAAGCGCTTTACGCTGCGCACCATTGCGGTTCAGCTTTTTGCCTTTTACACGATGTCGCATAATTCGTTACCTTGTTTTCGTAAACCCGCCAACTTACTCTTCGACGAACTCCTGCCCCTCAACAAAATCGGCATCATCATCATTGTCGGTATCGTAGTAGCCCTTTTCGCGCAGCTTGTCAACCAATTCGTCGAGCGACTTTTCGCCAAAATTGCGAATCGCTAACATGGCGTCGGGGCCGCGTTCCAACATATCAATGACATCGCCGACTGTTGTGATGCCGGTGCGCTTGAGGGAATTGAAGACGCGCACGCTGAGGTCGAGTTCTTCAATCGGGCGCTCATACAAAAATGTCCGTGCATTGTCAGTTTCTTCGCCGACTTCTTCGGGCAGCTCCCACGGTTCCGGTTCGACACCGCCCATGATCTTGAGGTGATTCATCAAGATACTCGCAGCTTCGGCCAAAGCCTCTTTCGGGCGAATGGTGCCATCGCTCCAAATTTCGATAGTCAGCCGGTCATAATTCGTGCGTTGGCCAACACGCGCCGGTTCAACTTCAAAATTGACGCGCCGAATCGGGCTGAAGATGGCATCAATCGGAATTTCGCCAATCGGCAAGCGCCCGCGTTCTTCCGGTTGGGTATAACCACGCCCTAATCGCACCTCAAATTCCATCTCGACATGCGCGTTCGCAGCGTCAACCGTGAACAGATACAAATCGGTGTTCACAATTTCGACCTCAGGCGGGCAGATGATGTCCGCCGCCGTCACCGTCCCTTCGCCACGATGCTCAAGTCGCAAACGCGCCGATTCGACCTCAAAGAGATTGAAGCGCAGTTGTTTAATCTGCAAAATCAATTGAGTCATATCTTCACGAACACCCGGAATGGCCGAGAATTCATGATGCACGTCGGACACGCGAATACTCGTCACCGCCGCGCCGGGCAATGACGACAGCAAGACACGACGCAAAGCCGTCCCCAATGTTGTGCCGAAACCGCTTTCAAGCGGGCTGATGATGAAGCGCCCATATTTCTGTGTCGTCGTCTCTTCAGTTTCAATCTTATGGGGCAGAACAAGATTATTCGTTACCAATGCCACGTCCTCCCGAATCTATATTTCAATATCAAAGCGACTCAAAAAATCAAACGCGGCGTTTCTTCGGCGGTCGCACACCATTATGAGGCACCGGCGTCACATCGGTAATCGAGCGCACCTTCAAGTCGCTCGACAGAATCGACCGAATGGCGGCCTCTCGACCGGGGCCGGGGCCTTTGACAAACACATCGACTTCTTGCATACCCTGCCCCTGTGCAGCTTCGGCGGCGGTTTGTGCCGCCATACGCGCTGCATACGGGGTGCTCTTGCGGCTGCCTTTGAAGCCCGATGTGCCGGCGCTCGCCCATGCAATCACATTGCCGAGTTGATCGGTCATCGACACAATCGTATTATTAAATGTGGCGTGAATATGCGCCTGCCCGTAAGGAATATTCTTGGCTACTTTTCGGGTGGCACGGCGTCCACTTGTTCGTCTCGCACGTCCCATTGATCTATCCTTTAACTATGAGCACAACGCACTGTGCCCTGACTACATCACACGACGCGCCCTGAAGATCATCGACAGGGCGCAATTGAATTTTCAACATTGATTGTGGTTCAACCGGAGCGAATATATTACTTCTTCGTCGCACCACGCCGACGGCCACGACCCGGCACCGTTTTCTTGACGCCGCGTTTTGTGCGGGCATTCGTCCGCGTGCGTTGACCATGTACCGGCAAATTCATACGATGGCGTTTGCCACGATAGGTGCCAATATCGATCAGCCGTTTGATATTCGTCTGCACTTCGCGGCGCAAATCGCCCTCGGTCGTCAACTTGCCGACGATTTCGCGCAGCTTTTGCGCTTCATCTTCCGTCAAATCTTTGACTCGTGTGTCCGGATTGATACCGGCGGTCGCCAAAATCATCTGACTTGTCGAACGGCCAATGCCATAAATATACGTCAGGCCGATTTCGACTCGTTTATTCCGTGGCAGGTCTACGCCTTCAATACGTACCATGTGTTATACTCGCCTCTCGTCTGTTACCCAAAGCGGGTATTAACCCTGACGCTGCTTGTGTTTTGGATTTTCACAAATCACCATTACCCGGCCACTCCGCTTGATAATACGACACTTCGGGCAACGGCGCTTCACCGATGATGATACACGCATGTTCAAACTCTCTTGATAATTGCCATCTATTCGGGACGAAGCATTGTATCAAAGTGATAACAAATTGTCTAGGGCAGGGTGAGAATGACCGGTTCGCCCTCGGTGATGGCAATTGTGTGCTCGAAATGGGCACACAACGACCCGTCTTTTGTCACGACTGTCCATTTGTCGTCCAACTCATCCGTCTCGGCACGCCCAGCGATGACCATCGGCTCAAGCGCGTAAGTCATCCCAACTTGAAGCGGATAGCTGACCCACTTCATCTTCCGCGCCATCCGGCGGCTTGGCCACCAATTCGGCACTTGTGGTTCTTCGTGCATCCGCCGCCCGACACCGTGCCCGGTATACTCGCGGGCAACATCGTAACCGTGCTCGGCGACAAAACGGTGAATCGCGAGGCACACATCTTTGGTGTGGTTCGGCAGCACAGAAGCCTCAATGCCGACATACAACGCCTCTTCCGTCACCTTGAGCAAGCGCTGCACCGCAGGCGGCACGTCGCCGACGGGATATGTATAGGCCGCATCGCCGACAAACCCTTGATAAATCGCGCCGGTGTCTAGGCTGATGATGTCGCCCTCTTGTAGGACACGATTCTTCGACGGAATGCCATGTACGAGTTCGTTATTAATCGAAGCCGTGATCGACGCCGGGAAATTCGGCGAATCTTTTTTAGGATAATTCAAGAACGCCGGTATCGCCCCATGATCTCGAATCACCGTTTCGGCCACAGCGTCGAGCTGCGCTGTCGTCACACCCGGCTGAATCATTTCGCGCATCGCTTCGTGCGCCCGCGCGACAATTCGCCCCGCTTCGCGCATAATGGCGACTTCTTCCGCCGATTTGATATGCGGCCCTCGATCATCGCGTCCATTTTGTGACATCGTATTATCCTGCGTATGCCCGTTCAATCACATTAGCGATAGCGCTGCGCACTGCTTCAATCGACTGTTCGGCATCAATCCGAACGAGCAGCCCTTTATCTTTATAATAGTCGATCACCGGTTGTGTGAGTTGTAGATAATCATCGATCCGTTTGATCACCGCCGCAGCATTGGCATCATCAGGCCGCCGATGCAGCAATTCACCGGTCGCGATCTCCCGCGCGATGAGACGCGGTGGGAACAGTTTTTCAGGATGTTCCTCGAATGTCCATTCGATACCTTCTGCATTCGAGTAGATGTTGTAACTCTTGCCCGCAGCATTCGTCACCCGGCCAAATGCCCGCTTGAACGCCACATACAGGTCGAGTTCAAGCAGCAAAACGGCCGTTATCGCAGCGCCTTTACTCGCAAGGTATGCTTCTAACCACTGCGCTTGTACGGCATTACGCGGGAAGCCATCAAAAATGGCGCCATTTTGCGCGTCGGCTTGTTCAAGTCGCTCGCGTACCATTTCGTTGGTATCGTCGTCCGGCACGAGCTGCCCTGACGCCATAATTTCTTGCACATGCCGGGCAAAGTCGTCATCGCGCGTTTTCATCGCACGGAATAAGTCGCCGGTTGAAATTTGTGGGATACCATATTGTTCTTGAATGAATTTGGCCTGAACGCCTTTGCCCGCGCCCTGTACCCCCATGATAATGATATACAAACTCACGAGAGCCTTGCCTCCATAATGTCTTTGTTGTTGGCTATGCAAAATCAGAGCCGGTGTCTCGCCCGGCTCTGATTGACTCATTTAAGGCTTACGCAGTTCGAAAATTCGAGCAAGCCTTTCGTAGGGGCACAGCGTGTTGTGCCCTTACGAGATGTCGCGAGCCAATACTTAACGCATGAAGCGCTCGTAATTGCGCATCACAAGCTGTGCTTCGAGCTGACGCATCGTGTCAATCACGACACCGACGACGATGATGAGGCCGGAACCCGTCAAGACCAACGCCGCATTCCCCGCGACACCACTAACCGACGATGTTGCGAAGAAGAGATTGTTGATGACATCGACGAAACCGGGCACAATCGCGATCAAACCGAGGAATACCGCGCCGACAAGGGTGATGCGCCGCGTCACCCGCAAGATATATTCTTGTGTGCGTTTACCGGGTCGAATGCCGGGGATGAAACCGCCTTGCCGTTGCAAATTTTCGGCCAAGCCTTGATTGCCGACCATGATCTCGGTGTAGAAGAAGGTAAAGCCGAAGACAAGGAGGAAGAACGACCCCCAATAGGCGATGCCGGTTTGATTGCCGAAGGTGTTCGTGATGCTCTGTGCGAAGTCGCCTTGCGGCAAGAAGCTCGCCAAAATCGCCGGGAACGAAATGATCGATTGCGCAAAAATCAACGGGATCATGCCGACCGGGTTGACTTTCAACGGGATATGTTGTTGGCCACCGCCATACTGTTTACGACCACGCACCCGCTTGCCATACTGCACCGGGATACGGCGGACACCCTCTTGAATGTAAATAATCGCGATGATACTCAACGTAACGATGATGATGAACATCCCAAGATCAACTGCCGGGCGTGCCGAAACACCGATCAAACGCGCAAGATTAGCCGGTGCCCGCGCGACAATACCGGCGAAGATGATGATCGAAATCCCATTGCCGATCCCTTGTTCGGTGATGAGTTCGCCAAGCCAAATCGCCATCATCGTCCCGGCGACCATCGTAGACAGCACCGACAACGTCAACAACGGGTCGCTACCAAAACCGGGAATGATCGGGCCGCCTCCGGTATGCAATCTTGAGAAAATCTGAACTTGTCCGACCGATTGCACCAAAGCCATTGGAATCGCGAGGTAATAGGTGTAACGCTGAATCTTTTCTTGACCGCCGGGTTCTTTCTGAATCGCTTCCAATTGAGGCACAATCGGCACCAACAATTGCAAGATAATCGAGGCGGTAATGTAGGGGTAAACACCATTCGCTAAAACACTGAAGTTGTCAACTGCGCCGCCAGAAAGCAGCGACAACACGCCAAGAAAACTGTTATTTTGATTCAGCACATTACTGAGCGCTTCTGTATCGACCCCCACCACCGGCACATGCGTCACAAACTGATAAAATACCAGAATAACGCCTGTGACCAGCAAACGATTGCGCACATCGGGCAATCGAACAGCATTTTGAAGAGCACCGAGCATACATCAATTCCTTTTATTGAACATTTAACAGTAACAACACATCCAATACCCATTCAGGGCACAGACGGTTCACAAATGATAACCCACCTGCACACCCGAAAGCAATAGATTGTTCATGGGTTGTTACCGAATATTCATCAAATTGCACAAAAGTATCTATTCACCAATTCGAGATTTTTGCTTGTAGGGGCGACGCATGCGTCGCCCCTACTTTTCTCCCCTCTCCGCGTGCGGAGAGGGGGCCGGGGGTGAGGTTTGGAAGCATTAATCCTTATCTTGATGCGCAAGTAGCAAGTTATGCCCCCCAATGATTTCGTTTTATCGTCGTTGCAAACACTCATCCGATGATGGTCGGTGAATAAATACGCACAAACAAGAACCCCGCCCATCCACGCGGACGGGGATTATCTATTCGGCCTGCGAAAGTTCTTCGCGCTGCGCTTTCGGCAACAATTTGACGGTTGCGCGCGCGCCCGTCACTTTCAATTCGAGCACTTCGATGCTGCCGCCAGCGTCGGCAATTTTTTGCGCGGCGCTCTTTGTGAAGCGATGCGCCTGCACAGTGAAGCTCTTGCTCAAGTCACCGTTGCCGAGAATGACGACCGGTTTGTCGGCATCACGAATCAGACCGTTTTCGGCCAACAGCGCCGGGGTGATGGTTGCCCCTTTATCAAAACGTGCTTCGAGCTTGCCGACATTGACTTCTTGATACTCAATGCGGAAGATATTTGTGAAGCCGCGTTTGAAGGGCAGGCGACGAACGAGCGGCAACTGTCCGCCCTCGAAGTATGGGCCTTTGCCGCCGCCACTGCGCGCACCTTGTCCTTTATGACCGCGCCCGGCTGTCTTCCCCTTGCCCGCGGCAATGCCACGACCGACACGGGTGCGTTTCTTCTTTGAACCCGGCATGGGTTTGAGATCATGTAATTTCATCTGTTACGCCTTCACCTCTTCAACTTGCAACAGGTGGCTGATTTTGTTAATCATGCCGCGAATTTGCGGCGTGTCGTTATGCTCTACCGTCGCGTTGAGTTTGCGCAAACCCAGCGATTCGGCTGTTGCGCGTTGGCTTTTTTCGTAACCAATCGGACTTTTCACGAGTGTGATGCGCAATTTTGTCGCTTTTTTTGCCATTAGTCTTCACTCGCTTTCTTGCGTTCCCAGAACGGCAAGACATCGTTGACATCTTTGCCGCGAATAGCCGCCACTTCTTGCGGGCTGCGCAATTGTTCGAGCGCTTTCATCGTTGCCATTGCGACATTGAGCAAATTCGGGCTACCTTGACTTTTCGTCAGAATGTCGCGCACACCGACGGCCTCCAACACAGCACGCACACTCCCCCCGGCGATGACGCCTGTACCGGGTGCTGCCGGTTTGAGCATGACAACCGCGCCGCCATATCGCGCCGTTATCGGATGCGGAATCGTCGAGCCAGAAAGCGCGACTTTCGTCATATTGCGGCGGGCGCGTTCGCTCCCTTTGCGGATGCTGTCCGGCACACCACGCGCTTTGCCGACGCCGACACCGACCTGCCCTTTGTTGTCGCCAACGACGACGACGGTGCGAAAGGCAAAGCGACGACCGCCTTTGATCACTTTGGCGACACGCTTGATGTCGACGACACGCTCGTCCAGTTCTTCACGCTCTTCGTCGCGGCGGCGCGGTTCTCTGCGTTGTTTATTCTCTGCCATATCAATTACTCCAGATTTAGAATTCTAAACCGGCTTCACGGGCGCCCGCCGCCAATGCCGCGACACGGCCATGATATTTGTAGCCACCACGATCAAAAACAACCGTGTTGATACCTGCTTTTTTCGCCCGTTCACCAACGACTTGGCCGACAATTTGCGCCGCTTCGACACCCGACTTGCCGACAGCTTTCGCGGCAACTTCTTTGTCAATCGTCGATGCCGAGACCAATGTTTTCCCGTTGATGTCGTCAATCACCTGCGCATAAATATGTTGCAGGCTGCGATACACATTCAAGCGAGGGCGTTCCGGCGTGCCGACAACGCGATTGCGCATCCGGCGATGACGTCGTAGGCGCGACGCCGCCCTCTGATTTGTCTTTGCCATCTTTACTACCTCAAATCTTCCATATCGCTTCGATTAAGCGGTCTTAGCGGCTTTACCGGCCTTGCGGCGGATGTGCTCATCGACATAACGAATGCCTTTGCCCTTGTAAGGTTCGGGTGGGCGCAGTTTGCGGATATTGGCTGCGAGTTCACCAACCACCTGCTTATCGATACCCTTGATATGGACAAGCTGACCACGATTTTCAACTTCAAATGACACCCCATCCGGCGGCGAGACGACATCTTCGTGCGACTTGCCGAGCTTGAGCACGAGGTCTTTACCGCGCAGTTCGGCGGCAAAACCGACGCCTTCAATGATGAGCGTCTTCTGGAAACCCTCAGAAACACCGGTCACCATATTGGCAACCAAAGCCCGCGTCATGCCATGATACGCTCGCGTCTGGCGTTCATCATTCGGGCGTTTGACGAACAACGTGCCATCTTCAAGTTCCAACGAGATTTCAGGACGAATCGTCATCGCAAGTTCGCCTTTCGGCCCCTTGACTTTGACATCTTGTCCGTTAATGTCCACCGTCACCTTGTCGGGCAACGGAATGGGTTGATTACCTATACGAGACATACACACCCCCTACCAGACATAACAGAGCACTTCACCACCAAGCCGTTGGCGACGCGCCTGTTGAGCCGTCATCACGCCTTTTGGTGTCGTCATAATCGCGATACCGATACCGCTCATCACACGCGGCAAATCGCGCCGCCCGCGATAAATGCGGCGTCCCGGCTTGCTGATACGTTCGATCTTGGTGATGACCGGGCGACGGTCGCGGCGCGAACCATAATACTTCAGCGTGACATGAATCATGGCGACTGGTTTTTCGTCACCAACCGTATAATCTTCAATATAACCTTCTTCTTTCAAAATCCGGGCGATCTCTACTTTGATCTTCGATTTTGGAATATCGACGGTACGATGCCCGGCCATTAGCGCGTTGCGAATGCGCGTCAACATATCTGCAATCGGATCACTTGTCATCGACATTGGCGACCATCTCCCTTACCAACTCGATTTCACGACGCCGGGGATTTGCCCCCGCAGCGCGAGTTCACGGAAGTGGATGCGGCACAACCCAAACCGGCGAATATAACCCCGCGGGCGGCCACATATTTTGCCGGAGTTGGGGTCGACGTATTGGCAACGATTGCGCACCCGAACTTTATATTTACGTCTGCCCTCGCGGGCCGTCATCGACTTTTTTGCCATAATATTTCCCCACATCCTTTAATGGTCTCTGAAAGGCATCCCCAGCAATTTGAGCAGGCGACGGCCTTCTTCATCCGTTTGAGCGGTGGTGACGATGGTGATTTCCATGCCACGCACTTTGTCAATCTTGTCGTATCGAATCTCTGGGAAGACCAGTTGTTCGCGCAAGCCGACGGTATAATTGCCGCGCCCGTCCAACTTCGGCGGGACGCCGCGAAAGTCGCGGATACGCGGCAGCGCGACATTCACCAGCCGGTCGAGCAGCGCCCACATACGTTCGCCACGCAGTGTCACCTTGACGCCAATCGCACGTCCTTCGCGCAACTTGAACCCGGCGATACTTTTCTTGGCGCGGGTGATGACCGGTTGCTGCCCGGTAATCGTCCGCACATCTTCGACCGCACTGTCCAACGCTTTGGCATCGTCAAGCGCTTCGCCGACGCCGATATTCACCACAATTTTTTGGATACCGGGCACCTGCATCAAATTCGTATATTTGAATTCATCAACAAGTGCCGGAACAACTTCTTCCCGGTAGCGTTGTTTGAGAATATGTTCAGCCATTTTCGACCTGCTCCGGACTAATCTATATCTTCGTCACATTTACGGCAGACACGAGTCTTGTAACCATCATCGTCTTTGCGGAAACCAACTCGTGTGCGCTCTTTACACTTCGGGCACACCAACATCACATTCGACAGGTGAATCGGCCCCTCAAATTCGACAATTTGCGCCGGCACTTGCTGCCCACCGGCTTGCTTGGCCTGTTGATGTTTCTTGAGAATATTGACACCTTTGAGCACCACACGTTGATTTTTCGGATACACGTTGACGACTTCAGACCGTGTGCCGATGTCTTTCCCGGCGATGACTTCGACCGTATCGCCCTTTTTTATTCGTTGCATCTTCGTTCTCCTACAAGCTCCTACAAGGTTTCCGGCGCGAGCGAGACAATCTTCAAGAAGCCTTTGTCGCGCAATTCGCGTGCAACCGGGCCGAAAACACGAGTGCCCTTCGGATTGGTCAAATCATCGGCCAACAAGACAGCAGCATTGTCGTCAAAGCGGATGTATGACCCGTCCGACCGGCGACGCTCTTTCGCCGTGCGCACAATCACCGCTTTCACAACTTCGCTTTTCTTCACGTTGCCATCGCTCGCGGCAGATTTGACCGTCGCGACGACAATATCGCCCACTGTGCCGACGGTTTTACCGCTGCCCAGAATACGAATGACGAGCAATTCTCGCGCACCGCTATTGTCGGCCACTTTCAGCCGAGACTCTTGTTGAATCATGTCGTTGCCTCCGCGTCATCGTCTTCACCATCAGACGACTCATCCTCATCAGCTTCAACATCTTCAGCCTCGCCAACCGCTTGTGCTTCAGCATCTTCATCGTCGGCTTCATCCGCCGCCTCTTCCACAGCGGCTGCTGCTTCGGCTGCCGCGTCAACAGAGGCTTCGACAACTTCGCTGGCGTCGGCGGTGTCGTCTGGGGTGACCTCGGGTTCATCCTCGCCGAGCATTTCGGCCAACTCATCTTGAACTGTCACGTCTTCGGCAATCCCACCTTTGACCTCTGCAATCACCGACTCGACCACCCAACGTTTGCGTTTGCTAATCGGCTTGCTTTCGACAATTCGCACCATCGTGCCTACATCGAGCTGATTTGACTCATCGTGCGCCATAACACGTTTGCGCACCGTCACAACTTTTTTATACAGGCGGTGAATCTGTCGCCGCTCAATCGAAACGACAACGGTTTTGTCCATCTTGTTGCTGACGACACGGCCCACCAGCCTGCGACGATTATTCGCCATCTTCGTCCTCACTTACTACTTCGGCGGCCAACTGCCGTTCTCGCAAAACAGTCATCAGGCGGGCAACATCGCGCCGCGCACGCCGCAGCGAATTGGTATCCGTCACCTCACCCGTGACCGACTCAAAGCGCAAATTGAATAAACCGCGCTTTTGTTCTTCGAGCACTTCAAGAATTTCTTCGTCCGACATCCTGCGAATTTCGCGCACGTCCATTATGTCAACTCCTGTCCCGAAATCGGGTCGATGCGTTTGACGATACGGGTCTTGCAGGGCAGCTTATATGACGCGAGACGTAACGCTTCGCGGGCTGTCGCTTCATCAATACCGCCCATCTCGAACAAAATGCGTCCCGGTTTGATGACGGCGACCCAAAATTCAACACCGCCCTTGCCTTTACCCATGCGCGTTTCAGCCGGTTTTTGCGTGACGGGTTTGTCCGGGAAGACACGAATCCAAATTTTGCCGCGCCGGCGGATGTAACGCACCATCGCGCGACGGGCGGCTTCAATTTGACGACTCGTCAACCACACCGGTTCAAGCGCCTGCAATCCGTAATCACCAAATTGCACGACCGCGCCGCGCCGGGCTTTGCCCTTCATACGGCCACGCATTTGTTTTCGATATTTGACACGTTTTGGCATCAACATGATGATTGCTCCTTTATCGCCGGGTCGTTACGGGCTGACGTAAACATCTTGCCCGTCGCCGGGTTTATTTTCTTGCAACACATCGCCCTTATAAATCCAAACCTTGACACCGATGCGACCAAATGTCGTCAACGCCTCAGCCGTGCCATAATCAATATCGGCACGCAATGTATTGCGTGGGATGCGCCCCTCACTCTGCCATTCACGACGCGCCATGTCCGACCCGCCAAGCCGACCGCTGACCTCAATCTTGATACCTTCGCCGCCTTGTCGCATCGCTTGGCCAATCGCCCGTTTAATCGCTCGGCTATGGCCGATACGACGTTCGAGCTGCCCGGCGATATTTTCGGCGACGAGTGTCGAATCAAGATCAGGTTTTTCGATTTCGTTGACTTCGATTTTGACTTTCTTCTCGGTCAATGCTTCGAGATCGGTGCGCAATTTCTTGACGACTTCGCCTTTACGCCCGATGAGAATGCCCGGTCGTGCGGTGTGAATCGTGATGAGCAGGCGATTCGGGAAGCGCTCGATTTCAATCCGCGAGATCCCCGCCCGTGCGCCTTCTTTTTTGATATAGCGGCGGATGGCAAAATCTTCTTGGAGCAGCTCGGTATAGCGCGTTCCTTCGGCATACCAACGTGCGTCCCAATCGCGGTTAATTTTCAGTCGAAATCCAATCGGATGAACCTTACGACCCATAATTAAATGTCCTCTTCTTCTTCGTCCCGCTCTGCCAGTATCACTGTCAGATGTGCTGTCCGTTTGACACGCGGTTTATAACGCCCCCGCGCACCGGCTGTGAAGCGCTTCAAACGCGGCCCCTCATCGGCATAAATTTCGGCGACGTATAAGTCATACGGATTCAACTCAAAGTTATTCTCCGCATTTGCCATCGCCGAGACCAATGTTTTATAGATGATGCCCGCGCCTTTTTGCGGCATGTGCTCCAAGACAGTACGCGCCTGTATCGCGTCCATACCGCGAACTTGATCGCAAACCAAACGCAATTTTCGCGGCGATATGGGCAGATGCTTGGTTCTTGCTCGTACTTGCATAATCCGGCATCCTTATCTTTTCTTCTGCTCGCGGTCATGCCCACGATAGGTACGTGTCGGTGCGAATTCGCCCAACTTGTGCCCAACCATATTCTCGGTGATGAAAATCGGCACATGGCGACGACCATCATGGATCGCAATCGTATGCCCGACCATCTGCGGGAAGATGGTGCTCGCTCGACTCCAAGTGCGGATGATGACCGTTCCCTTCTTATTTTCTTGGTTCAACTTCTCGACTTTTTTGAGAAGTTTCGGGCTAACGAAAGGCCCTTTTTTTAATGAACGCGACATATTGATTTTCCCTCGTCAAATAACATCTTGTTGGCGTGGCGTCTGACTAACGTCTCTTGCCACGTCGCCGGACGATGAATTTGTCTGTACGTTTGTTGCGGCGGGTGCGTTTACCAAGTGCCGGCTGCCCCCACGGGGTTTTCGGACCCGGCATCCCGATACCCGAACGCCCTTCGCCGCCCCCATGCGGGTGGCTTGCGGGATCCATCGCCGTACCGCGAACCGATGGACGCCAACCCAACCAACGCCGCCGACCGGCTTTGCCGAGTTTGATGTTGCCGTGATCGGTATTGCCAACTTGGCCGAGTGTCGCCATGCAGCGTTCATGAATCAGGCGGACTTCGCCACTCGGCAAGCGTACTTGTGCATACTCGCCTTCTTTGGCCAACAATTGTGCCGACACACCGGCAGAACGTGCGATTTGCCCACCACGACCGGGTTGCAATTCGATATTGTGAATTTGCATACCGACCGGAATATCTTTGATCGGCAGCGCATTGCCAGGCCGCAGTTCAGCGTTGGCGCCGTTGCCAATTGTGTCGCCCACATTGAGGCCTATCGGCGCGATGATGTAACGCTTTTCGCCATCTTCGTATTGCACGAGAGCGATACGCGCCGACCGGTTGGGGTCGTACTCAATCGCGAGGACGGTCGCCGTGCTGTCAAATTTGTCGCGCTTGAAGTCGATGATGCGATAACGGCGTTTGTGGCCACCACCACGATGCCGCACACTGATGCGTCCTTTGTTGTTGCGCCCGCCGGTCTTGCGCAGCGCCTGCGTCAACGACCGTTCTGGCTTCGACTTGGTGATTTCTTCAAAGGTGTGCCCTGTCATCCCCCGGCGACCTGCCGAAGTGGGCTTATAAACTTTTACCGCCATGAGTCTGTCTTCCTCAACTTCTATTGGTCGAACAGGTCAATCGAGTCGCCCGGCGCCAGTGTGACAATCGCCTTCTTCCATTGCGATGTGCGGCGATATTTCTTGCGGCCTCGTTGACCGCGCTTGGCAGGCATCACCATCGTGCGCACCTTGACCACATCGACATCGAAAATCGTCTCAATCGCTTCGCGAATCTGAATTTTGTTGGCTGTCGGCGCGACTTCAAACACATATTGATTCTCGTATTCGGCCAGCAGCGTCGATTTTTCAGAAACAACCGGACGAACAATGACGTCATAAAGATGGAGATTCATGATTGTTATGCCCCCTTGCCCCAGATGCTGACGATCAATTCCAACGCATCAAGCGGCACGATGACCTTGTCGTATTGCAACAAATCACGGATATTGAGGTAGTTGGCACGCAACGTCATCGCATTGGGGAGGTTGTTCGCGCTCAATTCAACATTGTCGTTGCGCTCTGCCAACAACAGCAGCGCCGACGAGCCGCCCACGAGTTTGTCGAGCAAGGCTTGCATCGCTTTCGTTTTTGGCGTATCGAGCGTAAGCTGGTTGACGAAAACGAGTTGGTCGTCGCGCAGCAGGGCGCTCAGGCAACTGCGAATGGCTTCGCGCCGCATTTTCTTCGGCATCTTCTTGGTATATTTGCGCGGGCGCGGCCCAAAGGCCTGCCCACCGCCGACGAATATCGGGGCGCTGCGTGCGCCGTGCCGGGCGCGGCCTGTGCCTTTTTGACGATACCATTTGGCGGTCGTCATGCGAACCTCACCGCGCGATTTGACCTTGTGGGTGCCGAGCCGCGCATTCGCCATTTGACGAACATACGCTTGGTGCATCAACCCGACATTGACTTCGGCTTCAAAAATATCGCCAGGCAGTTCAACCTGTTCAACTTCCTTGCCGTTCAAATCCAAAACTGGTACTTTCATTGCAAATACTCCTCGTCGCCGGTGACTTATGACTTGCGTCCCGTGCGACCGGTGCGGGCGGGCTTAATCATCACAATGCCGCCGCGTGAACCGGGAATCGAGCCACGAACAGCCAATAAATTATGTTCGGGGTCGATCCGCACGACTTCAAGATTCTTGATCGTCACTCGATCATTCCCCATCCGCCCCGCCATTCGCTTGCCTTTGACGACGCGCCCCGGTGTCGAACCCGCGCCGACCGAACCCGGCGCACGTTCACGGTCGGACTGGCCGTGCGTCTTCGGCTGGCGATTGAAACCATGCCGCTTGACCGTCCCGGCGAAACCACGTCCTTTGCTAACGCCAATCACATCGACTCGCTCGCCCGTCTCAAAAACATCGACTTTGATTTCCTGTCCTTCTTCAACATCGACATCAGCTTCGGGCAGGCGAAATTCGCGCAAATAACGCAGCGCCGGCAATTTGTTGCGGCCAAGATGCCCCATCTGGCCTTTGGTCAACCGTTGTGGTTTTGTCGTGCCGTAACCCAATTGCACCGCCGTATAACCGTCGCGTTCTGCGCTGCGAATTTGCGTCACATAGCATGGCCCGGCTTCGATGACTGTCACAGGAATCACATTGCCCTGCTCGTCGAAAATCTGAGTCATGCCAACTTTTTTACCAATCATGCCCTTCATAATAAATCTTGCCTCCAAAGGGGCAGACGTGCATCAGCAGCAAACAGCTTGCCGCCCCTGTTGATGTTTTACGCATTGGCGGGTGATAAACAATGGCCAAACGATTTCAGAGCACAAACCGTATGGGGGAAAGGCTACCCGCTTACGTGCTTAGATTTTAATCTCGATGTCCACCCCGGCTGGCCCATTCAAGCGCATCAGGGTATCAATCGTTTTGCTATCCGGGTCCAAAACATCGATCAACCGTTTATGCGTCCGAATCTCGAAATGCTCTTGCGAGTCTTTGTCGATAAACGGTGAACGGCGCACCGTAAAGCGCTCGATACGAGTCGGCAACGGCACAGGGCCAACAACACGTGCCCCGGTACGCTCTGCCGTTTCAACAATGCGTTGTGCGAATTGATCTAACGCTCTGTGATCGTAAGCCTTCAACCGGATACGAATTTTGCTCTTCGCCATAGATGCTGTTCCTTCGCATGTCAGCTACATACCGCTAACATTGAGATGCCGGGCACGCGGCCCGGCATCGGTGTTTGATCGCTGCATGAGCGAATCATTCGAGAATTTCGGTGATGACACCCGCGCCGACTGTCAGGCCACCTTCGCGAATTGCGAATTTGGAGCCTTTCTCTAGCGCAACCGGTGTAATCAACTCGACTTTGAGATTGACGTTGTCGCCAGGCATCACCATTTCGACACCTTCCGGCAGTTCAATCGTGCCGGTGACATCCATCGTGCGGATGTAGAATTGCGGGCGATAGCCGGTGAAGAAGGCCTTGTGACGACCGCCTTCGTCCTTCTTGAGGACGTAGACTTCGCTCATGAATTTCTTGTGTGGGGTGATGCTGCCGGGCTTCGCGAGCACCATGCCGCGCTCAACCTCATCGCGTTTGATACCGCGCAGCAGAATACCGGCGTTATCGCCCGCTTCGGCAGAGTCGAGTTCTTTGTGGAACATCTCGATTCCGGTGACGACAGTTTTCTTAATTTCGTCGCGCAGCCCGATGATGTCCACCTCTTGATTTTTCTCCAATCTGCCGCGTTCAACACGCCCGGTCACAACCGTCCCACGACCCTGAATGGTGAAGACATCTTCAACCGGCATCAAGAACGGCTTGTCCACTTCGCGTTCCGGCGTCGGAATCCAGTTGTCAACGGTGTCCATCAGCTCCAAGATGGGTGCATATTCTGGCGCGTTGATGTCGGTGCTGTCGGACTCCATAGCAGCAAGTGCCGACCCCTTGACGATGGGTGTGTTCGGGTCGAAGTCATAGCTTTCAAGCAATTCCGAAAGTTCCATTTCGACCAGCTCAAGCAATTCCGGATCGTCCATTTGATCGGTTTTGTTGAGGAAGACGACCATCGCCGGGACTTCGACCTGACGCGCCAGCAGAACGTGTTCACGAGTCTGCGGCATCGGGCCGTCCGGCGCGCTCACGACGAGAATAGCGCCGTCCATCTGTGCCGCGCCGGTAATCATATTCTTGATGTAGTCACGGTGACCGGGACAGTCTACGTGGGCATAATGCCGCGCTTCGGTCTCATACTCAACATGACGAATATTGATGGTGATGCCGCGCTGGCGTTCTTCCGGCGCATTATCAATCTCATCATAAGCCTGATACTGTGCCCGGCCAGCCATCTCCAAAACTTTCGTGATAGCGGCGGTCAGCGTGGTTTTACCATGATCGACATGACCAATGGTGCCGATATTCACATGCGGTTTTGTACGCTCAAATTTTCCCTTTGCCATCCTGCTTTAATCCTTGTGAACTAGAATTTATTCTAAACCGACGGCGCGATCACGCCGCAGGATCGAACCTAGACCGATAAAATCTAGCGACCGCTCTTAATCACCTCATCGGCGACACTTGGCGGCGCGATGCTATACTGATCGAATTCCATCGTGAAGTTACCACGACCCTGTGTGATGTTACGCAACGCGGTTGCATAACCGAACATATTCCCAAGCGGCACCGACGCCCGAATCGATGTCGTACCCAAGCCGCGCGGTTCCATCCCCGTCACCGTCCCACGACGCGATGACAAGTCGCCGACCACAGCGCCGGTATAATCGTCCGGCACGACAACTTCAACCTTCATCATCGGCTCCAACAACGCCGGTTTCGCTTTTGAGACGGCTTCCTTGAGCGCCATCGACCCAGCAATTTTGAAGGCGATTTCGCTCGAGTCAACTTCATGAAAAGCGCCATCGACGAGCGTCGCCTTGATGTCAACAACCGGATAGCCGGCGAGGACGCCCCCCTGCATCGCTTCGAGGATGCCGTTCATCGTCGGTTTGATATATTCTTTCGGGATCGCCCCGCCGCGAATGGCATCGACGAACAACAAACCGTCTACCGCTTCGTCGCGTTCCTCTTCCGGCAACGGCTCGAATTCGATGACGACGCGGGCGTATTGCCCCGAACCGCCGGTCTGCCGTTTGAAGGTCGTATCCTGTCGGTGGCTCTTCGTGATGGTTTCGCGATAAGCAACACGCGGTTCACCGACACGCGCCGCCACGCCGAATTCGCGCGTCATGCGGTCGATGAGCACTTCGAGATGCAGCTCACCCATCCCACGAATGATGGTTTGGCCGAGCTTGTCATCGACTTCGACTTTGAAAGTCGGGTCTTCTTCGGCCAAGCGACGCAGCGCCAATCCCATTTTGTCTTGATCGGCTTTTGTATTCGGCTCAACCGCAACCTCAATCACCGGGTCGGGGAAGGTGATATTCTCAAGCACAATCGGATGCTGCGGGTCGGCTAATGTGTCGCCCGTGAAGGTTTCTTTGAGGCCGAGAATCGCAGCGATGTCACCGGCTTGCACTTCTTCGACATCTTCGCGCCGGTCGGCAAACATCCGGACAATCCGCCCGACACGTTCTTTCTTGCCGGTCGATGTGTTCAGCACCATCGTGCCGGTTTTCATCACGCCAGAGTAGACGCGGAAGAAAGCCAGACGCCCCACATACGGGTCGGTGACAATTTTGAAGACCAACGCTGCGAGTGGGTCATCGTTCGACGGCGCACGCAAAACCGTTTTGTCTTTGCGCGGGTCGATGCCTTCAACCGGCGGCACATCAAGCGGCGACGGCAGCAAATCCACCACACGGTCGAGCAACACTTGCACGCCCTTGTTCTTCAAAGCCGAACCACACAACACCGGCTGCACTTTGTTGGCAATCGTCGCCGCCCGCAAAGCGCCGATGAGTTCTTCTTTGGTGATCTCTTCTTCCATCAGATACTTCTCGGTCAAGTAATCATCATTCTCGACGATTTTCTCAACCATTTCGGCGTACATCGTCTCAGCCTGCTCGCGATGACTTTCGGGAATCGGATGGCGTTCGATGGCCGTGCCCAGATCATCGCCATACGTGATGAGTTCCATATCAATGAGATCGATGATGCCGTTGAAGTTTTCGCCTTCGCCATACGGCATTTGAATCGCGACCGGGTTGGCGTTCAGCCGTTCGACAATCATATCGATAGCGCGTTGGAAATTCGCGCCGGTACGATCCATCTTATTGATGAAACAAATGCGCGGCACATGATAATCGTTGGCTTGCCGCCAAACTGTTTCCGATTGCGGTTCGACACCGGCGACACCATCAAAGACGACGATACCGCCGTCAAGCACGCGCAAACTGCGCTGTACTTCAGCCGTGAAGTCGACGTGACCGGGCGTATCGATGATGTTGACCTGATGCCCGCGCCAACTCGCCGTCACCGCAGCAGCCGTGATGGTGATGCCGCGTTCGCGTTCTTGTTCCATATAATCAGTTGTCGCCGCGCCGTCATGCACCTCACCGATGCGATGCACCATCCCGGTGTAATACAACACCCGTTCGGTTGTTGTCGTCTTACCGGCGTCAATATGCGCGATAATGCCGATGTTACGGACGCGATTCAGATCAAGTTGCTGATTGTTCTTAGCCATAATTGGGTTTATGAAAACCTTTAGCACTAACGGCCTCTAGCGACAGTCCAAATTCGCCAGACGCAGTGATTTATCTTAACGGAAATGGGCGAATGCTTTGTTCGCCTCGGCCATACGATGGGTATCGTCCTTCTTCTTCACCGATGCACCTTGCCCATTGGCAGCGTCCATCAATTCGTTCGCGAGGCGGTCGGCCATGCCCTTGCCGCTTCGCTTCTTCGCGTTTTCGAGTATCCAACGCATCGCCAACGATGTGGCGCGATGCGCGGGCACATCGACCGGCACTTGATACGTCGAACCGCCGACACGCCGTGACTTGACCTCGACGGCCGGTGTTACCTGACGCAGCGCCTGCTCAAAAACCTCAACCGGGTCTTTCTTAGCGCGTTCTTCAATCAAATCAAGCGCATCGTACATAATCCGTTGCGCGGTACTTTTCTTACCCCCAACCATCATCCGATTGACGAACATGGCAATATGCACATTATTGAATTTCTTGTCCGGCTGTATGCGCCGCTTTGGTGCTTTATTTCTACGCATCGCTCAACCTCGCTTCACTTATTTCGGTCGCTTGGCACCATATTTACTACGGGCTTTTTTACGATCTTGCACGCCTTCGGTATCGAGTGTCCCACGAACGATGTGATAGCGGACACCGGGCAGGTCTTTGACACGCCCACCACGCACGAGAACAACATTGTGCTCTTGAAGATTGTGCGCCTCGCCGGGAATGTAGGCCGTGACTTCAAGCCCGTTGGACAAGCGAACACGGGCGACCTTGCGCAGCGCAGAATTCGGTTTCTTCGGTGTCATCGTCTTGACTTGCGTACACACCCCACGCTTTTGTGGCGATCCTTTGCGCCGACGAGTCCGCTTTTGTGAAAAAGCGTTCAGTGTGTATTGCAAGGCCGGGGCTTTGGTTTTCTTTTTCTTCGCCTTGCGCCCTTTGCGCACCAATTGATTAATTGTTGGCATAAAACACTCCAAATTCTTTCGGGCAAGCAAAAAGGCGCACCTCTAGTGAACGCCTGTATTTGACTACCTTCACCGGCGAGCTGCTTTGTCAATTACAAAGTGCTTTCGCCAATACACATTTAATTCAATGCGTCATTGCCTACAGGATGAGGATTACACGCATTGCGTTCTATGTGACCGGAGCGTAATACTATCATTGCTCTGCGCGGCTGTCAAGGGAAGCAAAGCAACGAAATTATCGCTAATTCTTGTATTGCTAGGCGAGACAAACACGCTACAATCGCGTCATAGAATAGAATACGCTCCAATAACCTGACAACCTGAGGAGAAATACGATGCGTTATCTCGACGATGGCCCGATGGGCTATTTTTACGAAGAAATCGAAATTGGACAGAAATTTATCACGCGCGGTCGCACGATCACCGAAAGCGACATCGTGCAATTTGCCGCGCTCACCGGCGACTTCAACCCAATGCACACCAACGCCGAATATATGAAGTCGCACATGATGGGGCAACGAGTCGCGCACGGCATGTTGACGCTCAGTTATGCCGTCGGGCAATTGTATCAACTCGGTTTCATGGAGCGCACGGTGCTCGCCTTTCGCTCGGTCGAAATGAAATTCAGCGCGCCGGTCTTCATCGGCGATACGATTCATGTTGAAATCGAAATCACCGACAAGAAAGAAGCGCGTCGCATGGGCGGCGGTTGGGTGACGTCTGATGTCAAAATTCTCAATCAAGACGATAAGACCGTGCAGTCCGGACAAATGTCCTTGCTGATTGCGCTCAAAGAAGCGTAAACCATTACCACACGACACGAAAAAGCTCACGTAGGTCTTTCGTAGGGGCACAGTTGCTGTGCCCTTTTGCGTCTAATGCTATACTGGATTCTAGGACAGACTGTTCATTGCACATCGAATCCTCTATTCATCAAATTAAGGAAGGAGGCGTCATGCTTCGCACAAAATTTGTCTTCATCGTATGGTTATCGATCCTCGCGCTGGCGACATTCGCCGTGCAATTCGCCGCCGCACAAAACGATGTCGTTTGGAGCGCAGCCTACTTCAACAATCAATTCTTATCTGGAGACCCCGTGTTGCAACGCCAAGAGATCGGCATCGGTTATCAGTGGGGCACGGGTTCGCCCGACCCGGCTGTGAACAGCGACAATTTCTCGGCGCGATGGGGGACGGATGTCTTCTTTGAAGCGGGGACGTATCGCTTCTTCATGTTGGCCGATGATGCCGCCCGCATCAACATCGACTTCGCTTTTCAACCCCTGATCGACACCTTCAGTGCGCCACAACCGGGACAAGTCATCACGGCGGACATCACCCTTACCGGCGGGACTCACCACATTCAGGTCGATTATCGCGAAGACTCCGGCGATGCCGGTATATTCGTCGATTGGCAAAATCTCGCCACCAATCCGACCGGCCCGAACTTCACGATTCCGACACAACCTGTGCCGGTCAATAATGGCGTGTGGACGGCGCAGTATTATGCCAACGCCGGGCTTTCCGGCACGCCATCGGCGATTATGGCCGAAGAAATCCCGAAGCATGTGTGGGGGACGGGGGCGCCCTTGCCGAATCTCCCGGCAGATGGCTTCTCGGCGCGTTGGACGAGTGTGCAGACTCTCGAAGCCGGGCGTTATCAAATCGCCGTCCGCGCCGATGATGGCGTGCGTGTGACGGTCAACGGTGTCGTCGTCATCGACGAATTTCATCAGGCCACTGGGCAAACGTATACTTTCAATCAAGACTTCATCGCCGGGACACACAATATCATGATTGAATATTTCGAGGACAATGGCGAGGCTTTCATTGATTACACGCTCTTTCGTTTAGACTCAGACACCATCCCCACCGATGTCGATTTGTGGACGGCGGAATATTGGTCGAACCCGGCCCTGAATGGCGCACCGACCTTCACACAAGTCGAAATCGGCCCGACACACAATTGGGGCACGAGTTCGCCACTCGCAACGATTCCAATCAACAATTTCTCGGCACGTTGGACATTGAGCACGACACTCGAAGGCGGGACGTATCAATTCACGGCGACGGCGGACGACGGTGTGCGCGTGTTGGTCGATGGCCGCGCCGTCATCAACGAATTTCATCTGGCGACGGGGCAGGCGTACATCGTCGAGGTAGACCTGTTGGCTGGGCAGCATCAAATTGTCGTCGAGTATTTCGATGCGCTCGACATAGCCTTCATTGACTTCGGCTTCAATCGCCTGAGCGACTCATCGACCGTTGGGCAACCGGCGGTGACGAATGCCTTCGCGACCGTCAACACAGCGCGGCTCAATTTACGTTCCGCGCCGAATACCTCATCCGATGTCCTCACGGTGATGGAACGCGGCGAAACGTACCCGATTGTCGGGCGCAATGCCGACAGTACGTGGTGGCAACTCGATGTCAACGGCACGATGGGTTGGGTGTTCAATGCGCTCGTACAGGTGACGGGGACTGAGAATGTCCCGGTGACGAATCAAAGCAGCGGTCCCGCTGTGACGCCAACCGGCTTCACCGTTCGCGCCGACGAGACCGTCATCATCCGCGAGGGGCCGGGCACGCGCACTGCTGTACTCGGACAATTCCCCGCCGGGCGCACGGCAGAACTGATCGCCCGTAGCTTCGACAACAGTTGGTGGCGCATCCGCTTTAACAATGTCGTCGGTTGGGTCAGCGCTCAATTCGCCACACCGGAATCGAGCACAGACCTCAACGTTGTGCCGGTGGAGAGTTGAAGTGCGATTTCCTTAATTCAGTTTGTATCAAGGGATAGTTCTGCTTGTGGACGCCTCATTCGATCAACAGTATTTGCAAATCTTGCTCGACCGTATCGCCGTATGCAAAGCATATCGACCAAAATTTGGGCAAGGTGGCGACGGGTTTACACTGGAAGACTTTCAGACACTTTACAATGCCGACCCACTGTATACATGGTTGGGATTGAATACACCATTGATGTATGCTGCGCATAAAGCTGCGGGTGGCATCACCTCTGTTTATCGACAAATCGGCATCGGCGGCGAGGAACTTTTTCGACAAATTCTTCAAGACCACCTTGGCTTGACCGATGAGCAATCGCGGTGGTCATATCGAATCATGACGAACACCGGTCGCAAACGAACCCTCAAACTCGACGGGCGGATTGAGCCGGAACATATTGCGGACAGTGAGCGAAAAGAAATCGTCAACTTGTGGATGCAAAAAGTAGCCGATTCGCTTCAATTGGAACAACGTGTTGCCGATGCCATGCGCGGTATGGTGATGGAAGTTCGGCAAGGCTACAAGAGTAAAGATTCAAAACGTCAAAACGCAGATATGGCGAATGCCGCCGAAGCCTATACAAAAGGTTACCTGCCGGTTCTCGTCGTGCTTTCGACACAAATCGATTATGATATTGTTGAGCGCTATCAACGTGGTAAATGGCTTGTCCTTCGTGGCTCTGTCGCGGGCGATGATCTATCGTCGACTTACACGTTCGCCCGAGAAGTTATCGGATATGATCTTGCGGCGTTCTTTGAGCGAAACAGTGAGCGGTTGAGCCAATTTATCCAAGAGGTTTTAGAGAGTCTGTTACGGGCCGATGATGCCGAATAAGCAACGCGCTGACTTGACATTTAAAGATAATGTGAAACGCGGCAGGCATGGCTGGGTGCGGCTGACTCCCGCCTATTCGGTGAAAATTGTCCAGCAGATTCTGATCGAAAATCCAAACATTCAATCGATCTTGGAGCCATTTTCAGGCACCGGCACAACTGGGTTGGTCGCCGCGCAAAGTGGATTGCAGTGTGATTTGCTCGACATCAATCCTTTTCTGGTATGGCTGGCACGGGTCAAATGCGCCAACTACGAAACAGAGCAATTGAAGCGAATGCGCGAGGCCGCAAGTGTGATTCTCGAACAGGCTAAAGAATTGCATCACGAAAACGACTTGTGGCAACCGCCAATTAATCATATTGAACGGTGGTGGTCTGATGGCCGTTTGCACACATTGAGCAAGATATTTCATGTGCTGCATCAAGAATTCCCGACCCCATCACCCGAAAAAGATTTGTTGTTGATTGCCTTTTGCCGTCTTATTATGCGATGGTCGAACGCAGCGTTTAATCATCAATCTATGTCGTTCAAAAAAGCTGTGCATCAACTGCAAATGTTTGATGAAGAAGAGACTATCTATCAAAGTTTTCTCGACGATGTGACGAGAATATCGCAAGCTGCCAATGAAGCAATAACAGGGATAATCAATGTTTTCTTGCATGATTCGCGTCAGGTAATGCTTAATGGAGATAAGCGGTATGACGCGGTTATCACATCGCCGCCTTATGTGAATCGCATGAGTTATATTCGTGAGCTGCGCCCCTATATGTATTGGTTGGGATATTTGAAAAAAGCACGAGAAGCCGGAGAACTTGACTGGCAAGCTATCGGCGGGACGTGGGGCATCGCAACAAGCAGACTCAATGACTGGCAGCCAGACGATACGGCTGACAACATACCGCAACTCAAGTCGATTGTTGATGAAATTGCACAGTCGAGTGAAGTCTTGAGCCGCTATGTGCATAAGTATTTTGCAGACATAGCAGCGCATTTTGCGAATCTCAATCAAGTCGTTAAACCGGGTGGTAAGCTCTATTATATTATCGGCAACTCAAAGTTTTACGATACACTTGTCCCGGTTGAACAAATTTATGCCGATTTGATGGAACAACACGGCTTTATTGATGTACAAATCAAAACGATTAGAAAACGAAACTCTAAGAAAGAATTATACGAGTTTCTCGTATCAGCCCAGAAACCGCGATAAAATTGTATTCTTGAACGGACTTCGGAGCAGTCATGGCGACATTCGACATTCTAATTCAAAACGGCACGGTCATTGATGGCAGCGGCGAGGCGCGTCAGCAGGTCGATGTCGGCATGCGTGAGGGACGCATCGCGGCGGTCGGCGACCTTAGCGATAGCGATGCTGTCCGCATTATCGACGCGCAGGGGCTTATCGTCGCTCCGGGTTTCATCGATGTCCATAATCACAGCGACTCGTGGTTGCTCGAACTTGCGCATCTCGAAGAGAAAACGCGACAGGGCTTCACGACCGAAATTATCATGGCCGACGGCATTTCGTATGCGCCGGTCAATGAGGCGACGGTGCATGATTGGATCTTTTATCTGCGCTGCTTGAATGGGCTGACGCTCGACAAATATCAGGGATGGCGCAGCATCAGCGATTACATGACGCTGCTCGACGGGGCGACTGTGCAAAATGCCGCGACGCATATCCCGTATGCCAATGTGCGGGCGATGACTTGCGGTTTTGGCCGCGCTGCGCCGGACGATTATCAGATGCGCATCATTCAAGACATCATCGCTGCGGAGATGGACGCGGGGGCTGTCGGTCTCTCAACCGGACTCGATTACATCGCCGAGTGTTTCGCCACAACAGACGAACTCGTCGCCGCGACGAGTGCCATTGCGCCCTACAACGGCTTGTATGTGACGCACATCCGATATAAGACCGGTTTGCTCAATGCCGTCAAAGAGGCCGTCGAAATCGGCAAACGCGCCGGTGTCGCCGTGCATATCTCGCACATGAAAGCGACCACCCTCGCCGAGAACGAGGCGCTGCTCAAATACGTCAATGAAGTCGCCGTCAATGAAGTCGATTTCTCATTCGATGTCTATCCGTATGTGCCGAGTTCGACGATGCTCAACTTCTTGCTGCCGTATGAAGTATGGGGCGACGGCTCGATTGCCGCCATGACGCATCTGGCTGCGCGAGATATGCGTTTGCGTTTCGCGCGTTATCTCGAATCGCAGCCACTTGATGCGATTCGCATCGCATGGCTGCCGGGCGAAGACCACCGCGAGCACATCGGCAAATCGCTGCAACAATACAGCGACGATCTCAATGCCCCCCCGGCGGATGCACTCTGCGATTTATTGATCGAACAACGGCTCGCGGTGTTGCTCGTCTTCGGCAATCCACAGCCGGACGATGATGCCATTCTCGACGCGCTGTTGTCGCATCCCAAATACATGATGGGCACAGACGGCATCTACTTCGCCGATGGTCGTGTACATCCGCGGCAGTACGGGTCGGTCGGGCGTTTTCTCGGTTATTATGTACGCGAGCGCGAGATCACGTCATGGGAAGACGCCGTCTATAAACTCAGCGGCTGCCCGGCACAACGCTTCGGCCTCAAAGAGCGCGGCCTGCTGCGCGCG
This sequence comes from Chloroflexota bacterium, assembly GCA_003695675.1. Classification (GTDB taxonomy): domain Bacteria; phylum Chloroflexota; class Anaerolineae; order Aggregatilineales; family Phototrophicaceae. Next base: position 19,618 of record RFIA01000026.1, on the reverse strand, counting down.
GGTTATGCCGCCGATGTCGTCATCTTCGACGCGGAGACGATCATCGACCACGCGACGTATGCCGACCCGCATCAATTCACGAGCGGCGTCCGCGATGTGATGGTCAATGGCGTACCCGTCATCGATAATGGGCAACGTGTTGACTTTGAGTCACAGTCACTGCCGGGACGGTATCTAAAGCGTAGTTGAGATCATGGCGTCGTAGGGGCGACCTGTGGAGTCGTCCCCACACAAGCCGAATTTCTCATCACCCAAAATAAGTGGCCTTCGGTTAGTATTTGGAAAACAATTGGAACGACCTCAACCATCAAGAGCGTCAAGAAAAGCGCGACTCGTCAGAAAATCGGTGTATGTAGGGGTGCAGCGCGCTGCGCCCCTACAAAAAACACGCAACATATTCATCATCGTGCCACCTTTATGACCTCTTTGCGTCCTTTGCACCTTTGCGGTTTTTGAAATTATTTTCCGGACTCTACCAATAAAACACCCTGCCGCTATGGACAGGGTGTTGCTGTTACTGAAGACTTGCTCCGCGATTGTCAGTCGCCGGACTCGGCTTCGAGTTGTGGCGTCTCCCCATCTTTCGGGAACAGCTTGATTTCCTCGCCATCGCGAATGTAACTGGGGTCGGGTGTGTGCAAACCGTATTGGTCGAAGAAAGCACGGACTTCATCGGCGTTCATTTCTTCGACTTTCAACAAATGTTCGACCAGTGCATCCATGATGTGTGCGTGTTCTCGAAGCGCGACACGAACTTCCGATAACACTTGTTGATAGGCTTCTTCAAGGGCTTGTGCTTGCTCTCTCGTCCATTTGATTCGTGCGCCTTTCATAAGATCAAGTTGTACACCCATCGTTGCGCCCATCGTACCGAACATACCAGCATTCGCCATCGCGCTCAAGATGCCTTCGATTTGTCTGAAGTCTCCGGCCACACCGAGCGTCTGATTTTCGATCCCGCAGAATTCGATTTCGGCTGCTTTACCGGCAATCGATACCCGCACATAATCGAGCAGTTCATCGCGTGTGTGTAAACCGCGATACGCTTCCCGCGCCGGGTAATGTTGTACATAACCGAAAGCACGTCCTTGCCGAATAATCGTGATGCGTGTGATCCGATGATGGGGTTGGAACAGGCGCACAGCAACCGCATGACCGGCCTCATGCACAGCTAGGCGATAGCGTGATTCTTCGGCCATGTGCTTCAGTGGGGCACGAATGCCAACCTCATGTTCGGGTTTCGCATACATAAAGTCATCGTAGGTGATGACGTCGCGCCCGTCAAAGAAAGCGTGACGCAGCGATTCATTGAGCAGGTACTTGATGTCCGCCGGTGAGTAACCGGGCGTCTCGGTCGCTAAAATCAACGGATCCATCGTTTCATCATGCGCATATTTGCTCAGATAATATTCAAAAATGTCGCGGCGCCCCGCCATATCGGGCACATCGACACGAATCTTTTTGTCGAAACGTCCCGGACGCAAGATAGCCGGGTCAAGTGATTGCACACGGTTCGTCGCGCCAATGGTGAGGACACGCTTTTCGGGCTTCGGCGGTTTGCGGCGCAGGAAAGTCTTATAGAACCATGACCGCAGACGCGCACGCCAACCATGCACTTGGCTGAAGCCGCTCATTTCAATCAGCATCGTGCTGAGTACGCCCATGCCGCCGGTCATGCCACCACCGAACATACCATCTCGCTCTTGGGTAATATCTTCATTCACCGAGGCAACGGTGCCGCGCGAGCCAATCGCATCGATTTCGTCGAGGAAGATGACCGCCGCGCCATATTCTTTGGCGAGTTTGCGTGCTTTGCCATACAAACGCATGACTTTCATCGGGCCAACACCGATGAACATCGCTTGCAAGCCAGAAGCGTCCATATATAGGAAGGGGACACCGGCCTCCGTGCTGATGGCTTGTGCCAGCCATGTCTTGCCGGTGCCGGGCGGGCCTTCGAGCAATAAGCCAGAAAGCGGCTCACCACCGGCATTTTCATAAGCCTTGACGCCGCGCAATAAGGTGACGACTTGCTGCGCTTGTTCGAGGATTTCGGGTTGCCCGCGATAATCTTTGAAGCTGATACCCTTCGTGCCGGGCATAATCGTGTATTGCCGCGAACGACTGAGAAACCAAAACAGCAAAACAAACTGCGAGACGAAAATTAACATGAACAGAATGATCGTCACCAGTGTTTCCGCGATTGACAAGAAGCCACGCATCAAACTGGCATTCGAAAGAAGGACGAAAACAATCGCCAAGAAGATCAACGAAAACTTGCGGCGACGCAGAAAACGTTTGATTCGTTTCGATGGTCGATTATATTGATCGACGAGGGTCTGTTCAGATTCCCAGTAGAAGCGTTCTTTTGGCTGTGAACTGTGCTCAATAGTCATCTTAATCTCAGTTCTATTATCGATTACTTGTGATTACTCAAGCTCAGGAACATCATCGCGAATGACAGCCCCTGCCTTGTCTTGCTCTTCAAGCAAATGCACCTTCGGCGTGAAGAAACCATATTGGTCGAAAAAGGCTTCGACTTCATCGGACAGCAACTCATCTTTTTCCATCAACAATGTGATGAGCGCCTCACCCATCTCGTGATGCGCACGAAATGCCAACCGCACTTCTTCTAGCGCCTGCAAAAAAGTCTCTTCCATCATCTGCCGGATTTCCTTGCTGGCCTCCGGTTCGTCAAACATACCCATTGGCCCAAACATACCGGCGCGCCCCATCTGCCCTAGCACAGCGCGAATAGAAGCGAAGTCCCCGGCGACACCGAGTGTTTGTTGATCTTCACCGGCGAATTCCATTTCACCCGCTTTGCCTGCAACGGCCACGCGCAGATGATTATGCAACTCTTCATAAGTGCGAATATACTGATAATTTTCGGTGGCGGGCATGTGGCTCACATGACCCAACGCAAAACCCTGTTGGATAATTGTGATGCGGGAGATACGATGGTCGGGCATGAACATGCGCACCGCCATCGCATGACCGGCTTCGTGGGCTGCCAAGCGATATTTCGCCTCGTAAGTCAGATTCTTGATCGGCGTGCGCAAACCCATCTCGTGCTCCGGCTGCGCCAATTTGAAATCGCGATAGGTCATATACGTGCGGCCATCAAAGAGCGCATAGCGCAGTGCCTCGTTGAGCAGATACTTGATGTCCGCCGGGGTGTAGAATTGCGTCTCGACGGCGAGAATCAATGGATCCATGCTGTCGTCATGCGCCATCTTCGACAGGTAATATTCAAAGATGTCGCGGCGGCCTTCGAGGTCGGGCGCGTCAACCCGAATCTTTTTGTCGAACCGTCCCGGACGCAGCAAGGCTTGGTCGAGCGCTTCGATGCGATTGGTCGCGCCAATCGTCAACACGCGATTGTTGGGGGGCGGTGGGTCGCGCCGCAGGAAAGTGTTGTAGAACCAGCGCTTCTTACGCGCCATCCAGCCATGCTCTTGGCTGAAGCCGCTCATCTCAACCAGCAGCGTGCTGAGCAAACCGAGATTCGCGCCGCCCATGCCACCGAACATAATCGGCAGGCGCGAAAACCAACTGCCCACCGTCGCATCGTCGATGATTTCGTCTTCTCGATAGGTCTCACGTTTTTGCGCCACCCCGCCGCGAGAGCCAACCGCGTCCACCTCATCGATGAAGATGATGGACGCGCCGTAATCGTTGGCGGCGCTGCGTGCTTTGCGATACAGGTTCATCACTTTGAGCGGGGCGATGCCGAAGAACATCGATGTCATGCCCGACGCATCAATATAGAAGAAGGGCACACCGGCTTCGGTGCTAATCGCCTGTGCTAACCAAGTTTTGCCGGTGCCGGGCGGGCCTTCGAGCAGTAAGCCGTGTAACGGCTCACCACCGGCGTCTTCAAACGCTTTGACACCGCGCAGCAGCGTCACGATTTGGCGTGCTTGTTCGAGCAATTCCGGTTGCCCGCGATAATCCGCAAAGCTCACCCCCTCGGCTTCCGAACCCGGCCAGATGGTATACATCCGCGCCCGGCCAAGAAACCAAAACATCAGCCCGAACTGCCCGATGATGAATGCGCCGATGAACAAGAAACGTCCGACGAACGGCAGCGCCCATCCCAAACCAGCTAATACCGCCCGCATGACATCGGCATCTGCCAATGCCCAAAAGATGAGCGCTAACAAGATGAGACGTTTGAACGGCAATCGTTTGATACGATTGCTCAGCTTACGCCGCTCGTCGACTAAAGTCGCCTCGTCTTCCCACGCGAAACGTTGGCGTGGCGGTTCGTTCGATAGATTGGGACTGGGTTCTCGTTTGGCTAAACTCATAGCTTCATCCTGTAAAAATATTTTCTCGATAAGCCCGGTGTGTGTTACAAGACGGTACAGTGCCGGGCGGACATGAACATGCAAGCAATTAGCACTTACCCGGTAAAATCGGCAAGATTGGGGATATTGCTGGTATCGGGCAAAGCAAACATCGGATGATTGGGATTGCCGCGATAGATTTGGAGGGTTTGCGGTTGGTTAAAGGTCATCGTCTCGTCGAGAATCATACCGATGAAATCGTTGATATTCGGCCCATTCGAGAGATACACAACCGCGTCGGAACGGGCAATCTCCACATTAAACAACACTTGACCGATGATACTCGAACCGCGATCTAGGGTGTTGACTTCAATCGGGCTGAGAATGGTGATATTCAGCTTATCGCTGCCTTCGCTTTCGCTGAGGGTGCCGCGCCATGTGAGTTCAATCATACGGCGTAGGTCATCCATACTAGCGATAGGCACACGAGGGTCGTTCATAGCATTGACGGTGAATTCGTGTGTTACCGGGTTGTTGCGAATTTCGATGATGTCAAAACCACGCAACGCTGCTTCGATCCGGTCAGCAGCGCGGATAATCGAGGGGTCAGTCGAGCCAGTTTTGTCGGCCATGACGAGATCGATATTTTCAATAGCTTGTGCCGCGAGGCTATCGTCTTGCGTATCTTCGCCGGTGATGACTCGCAAACCGGGCAAGGCACTACAACCCGCCGCGAAAAACAACAAAAATATCGATAATTTGAGGGGTTTGGGTAACTTAGTCACGATCTGGGTCCTTAGCTTAGCATTTCAACACTCGTCGATGATGATCGAGTGAATAGATTCTACTTTTCGTCAATCATAACCATAATAACGTATTTTTGGTTTCTAACGGATGTATTGCTCAGTAAACATTTAATTTTCGTTCGTGGCATGGTGATTAGAGCAGTGGGGTATCTGTCTCTTGATTCTAATACAAATCTTGCAAAAATGACATAAACATCTGGAAAACTCTTACATCTATTACACGTTACTCTCATTAAATGTTCACGTTGACCGTCCTCTGTCGCCAATTCGCGCCGAATAATCGCAATTTTGTGCAAGTATGTCCTCTCTATAGTTCACGACTATGCCCCCATAACGCTTGGGCGTCCTATGCCAAAACATGGTGTTTGCTCGATTAAGACAAACGTGAATGCTTGTACCCTTATCTTGCCTCTATAATAGATTTAAACTTGTTCGCGTTGTGTTGGCAAGCTGATGGACAAACTTTTTGGGAAGCTGCTTGTTCCCCCTAAATTTGAAGATGAGAACGAAACTCGTGTAGCTCGCTTGTTGCATACGATTCTCGTCGTGTTTTTGGCTCTATTCACCGTCCTCGCTTCCATCGCGGTTCCAACCGCCGACGCCCCCGTCGCCGCGATATTGTCGTTTGTAGTTCTTATTCTGATTGTGCTTGCCATGTTGGTGTTGTTGCGGCACGGGCATGTTCGGTCGGTCAGTATCATCTTCGTCGCCATTTCGTGGATTTATTTAACGAGCGTGAATGTCATCTTCGGCGGCACATTGAATCCTGGCATACAACATTACACCATCGTCACGTTGATGGCCGGGTTGCTCATCAATGGCCGTGCGGCACTAGTTGTCGCCGTCATGAGTGTTCTCGCCGGGTGGGGATTTCATTTTGCTGAAGTGAATACACTCCTGCCCGAATCGCAGCTCAGCCCAACATCTATCGACCGCGCCCTCAGCTTGACGACAAACCTGACATTGACAGCGCTGCTGCTTTATCTGGCGCTCGACAGCATCGACCGGGCATTGCGTCGCGCACAAACAGAAAATGCCGAACGCAAATGGATGCAGATCAAACTTGAAGAAGAACGCAATCTGCTACGCACACTCATCGATAATCTCCCCGATTTGATCTATGTCAAAGACTTGCAGAGCCGCTTCGTGCTCAACAATAAAGCGCATGTTGCCTTCATGGGGGCGTCATCGCCCGAAGAATTGATCGGCAAAACGGATTTTGATTATCATCCCACCGAAGACGCGGCGACGTATCTGTCCGATGAATGCAGGTTGTTCAAGGATGGGAAACCCCTCATCAACAAAGAAGAGACGAGCATCGATCACTCCGGGAAATCTTATTGGCATTCAACATCGAAGATTCCATTGCGTGACCACCATGGTAACATCATCGGCCTTGTTGGTATCAGCCGTGACATCACAATGCGCAAAGAAGCCGAAGCCGAACGTATGAAAGTCGCGTTGGAACGAAAACGTATCGACCTACTCAAGGAATTTGTCAACAATGTCTCGCACGACCTCAAAACCCCGCTGACTATCATCAAGACCAGTTTGTATTTGTTGGAACGCTGGGACGACCCGGTTAAGCAGCACGAAAAAATGGAGACCATCAAACACCAAGTACATCATCTCGAACGGCTGATTCAAAATATCCTCACGGTTTCGCGGCTTGAACGCTTGCCGCATGTCAATCGTGAGGCATTTGATCTTTCGCGTTTGATTAACGAAATTATCGACTATTTTCGCCCGTTGGTTGAAAGCAAACAAATTACACTCGAATACACACAATCCGACACTCCGCTAATCCTGCTTGCTGACGAGAGCCTGATTGAACGCGCTTTGATGAATTTGATCGAGAATGCGATACATTATACCGATGCGGGTGGCACGGTCGGTATCGAAGCCTGTTTGACGACAGAGTCGGCTATTATCTCCGTATGTGATACGGGGGTCGGCATCGACTCAGATGAGATTGATAAGATTTTTGAATCTTTCTATCGTGGCGATAGGGCGCGTACCGGTCTGAATGGCAGCGCAGGGTTAGGGCTTTCTATCGTCAAACAAGCCGTTGAGTTGCATCAGGGCGTCATTGATGTCGATAGCACGCCGGGTGAAGGCAGCACATTCACTATTCGGCTGCCGCTGACTGTTAGCGAAGCGAATTAAATCAAACCGGGAAACTTCGCCCCCAAAGACGCCACGTTCGCCAAGAAAACCGAAATCCGCTCTGGGTTCTTTGCATCTCTGCGCTTTTGCGTTGAATCTTTTCGCTTTTCTCCCAAACATACACATCTGTGCAAGCCTTAAAATATACCGAATCGTGCTGCCGAATTCGTCACAAGATGATACACTTAACGATAGAAAACAACGTTCTTGAAGTTTATGCCGGGGGACTTATGAAATTAAATCGCAATGTCGCATTCATTTTCATTTTGCTTCTCATCATCACAGTGCTCAGCGCGAGTATCGCCGCCGCCGCGCCGACCGCGCAATTGCAACAACCGATACTTGTCGTCAACAGCGATGTGCTCAATGTACGTACTGGGCCGGGTTTTGAATTCCCGGTGATGTTCAGTGTGCCACGCGGGACGCCACTGCCAGTCATCGCGCAAATTGGCGATGGGGTTTGGTTTCAGGTTTCGACGACGGCTGGGCCGGGTTGGGTGAACGCGCTTTTCACCACAGTGCGCGGCACCCTCGCCAATGCGCCGGTTGTGCCACGACCGGCATTACCACCCCCGCCTCCACCGCCGGGCGCAGCCCCTGCACCGGGCGCGGCGGGCGTGATACCACAAGCCGCCGGTGTTGAAGTCGTCGTCAATACAGCACGCTTGAACATCCGTCGTGGGCCGGGCATCGAATTCAGAATCATCACATCGGTGGTTGGCGGCACGCGCTTGAATGTCGTTGGTCGCGCCAATGATAATGTGTGGTTGTTGGTCGAAGGCCGTTTCGGGCGCGGCTGGCTCAACAGTACATTGACACTCGTGCGCGGAGACATCGGCCTGCTGCCCATCATCCGCGATATTGAGATTGCGACCGGTCGGTCGGCAGCACCTGCGCGGGTCGAAGCGGTCGTCAACACCGGGCAATTGAATATTCGCAGTGGGCCGGGCGTGCAATTCAGCATCGTCACATCGGTGATTGGCGGGACAACTTTGCGCGTGATCGGCATTGCGGATGACGGCGTGTGGTTGTTAGTCAGGGGAAATTTCGGACGCGGTTGGGTCAATCGCAACTTCACACTTGTGCGCGGCGACGTCGGCGTCGTCCCGATTATCAACGACAGCTTCGGGGGCACACGCCCCGCACCGGCCACACCGGAAGCGATCATCAATACCGGACGCCTCAATATCCGCAGTGGGCCGGGTGTGCAATGGTCGGTTGTCACCTCGTTGCCTGGTGGTTCAAGCGTGGATGTCATCGGGCGGGCGGGCGATGGTGTTTGGCTGCTCGTCGAAGGTCAGTTCGGGCGCGGCTGGATTAATCGCAATTTCGCGCTCGTGCGCGGCGATGTCAGCCTGTTGCCGATTTTCCCAGCCTGATTAGAATTACCAACATGCCAAATGTAGGGGCACGGCATGTGTCACACGCTAGAGGGTTATACCCTCAAAAGTGACACCTTGTTTGACCCTTTGTGGTTGTGTGAGACGATCTGAGTGATGACTTCGTCTGTGTGAGGGCGGGTCTCAGACCGCCCTTACGAGATGTCGCTATCAATGGAACCGTATCGATGGGTCACGACGGAACGATGTTGCGAAATCGAGAACGGGATTGCATTCATCTATCAGATACAACCATTTGTCGCAAAAATAGGTACACTCCCCCATGCCGTCCAACATAGGCATCGCCCTTGTAATATGTATTGAGTCTTTTTGCGTCTTTGCGGTTTAATTACTTTTAGTTCCAAGAAAGCCTATCGATGACCGAACAGTATGACAAATCATGGGCGAGCGGCGATGAGTACGAATATTTTATGGGGCGTTGGAGTCGCTTGATTGCGCGAGAATTTTTGCCCACGTTAGATGTTTCGCTTGGTGGTCGCTGGCTCGATATTGGTTGTGGGACGGGGGCACTTTCGCGGACGATTCTCGCCATGATGAGTCCACAACTTGTACAGGGTATCGATGCGTCGGCGGATTATGTCGCTTTCGCCCGTACACAGGCGAACGATCATCGCCTTCAATTCGATGTCGCTGATGTTAATCAATTGCCTTATGATGAGGCAACCTATGATGCGGTCGTCTCGGGGCTTGTGCTCAACTTTTTACCGGACAAAGTGCAGGCCCTTTCAGAGATGAAGCGCGTCACAAAAACAGGCGGTGTCGTCGCGGTCTATGTGTGGGATTATGCGGGTGGGATGGCGTGGTTGCGTTATTTTTGGGATGCGGTCATCGTGCTCGACCCGTCAATGCGTGCAAACGACGAGGGCAATATGTTCCCAATCTGCCAACCCGACTCATTACGCGAATTGTTCAATACCGTCGGTTTTATGGATGTCGAAGTTTACCCGATTGATGTGCGAACGCATTTCGCCAACTTTGATGATTACTGGAAGCCATTTCTCGGCGGGCAGGGGCCGGGCGGTGCTTATGTCCGCGCGTTGGACGATGCAAAACGCGCCACTTTACAAGAGCAGTTACGAGCGACATTGCCGGTTGCTGAAGATGGCTCGATTGACCTGACAGCACAGGCATGGGCAGTTCGAGGGAAATGTCAATAGATGACCGAATTGATTTACACCTCCGCCACACAATTAGCGCGGATGATACGCAGAAAAGAAGTTTCTTCGCGGGAAGTCGTGCAAGCGCATCTCGACCGGATTGAGGCCGTTAATCCGAAATTGAATGCAGTTGTCCAACGCACAGCGCATGAAGCGCTTGAAGCCGCCGACGCTGCGGACAAAGCCATCGCTAATCATGAGAAGTTGGGGCCATTGCACGGCGTGCCGATGACGATTAAAGATTCGCTCGACACAGCCGGAGTCATCAGCACGGGCGGGACGACAGGCCGGGCGACATTCGTCCCCAAAAAAGATGCGACGGTTGTCAAACGTTTGCGCGAGGCCGGTGCGATTCTGATCGGCAAAACCAACACGCCAGAACTCACGATTTACATTGAAACCGATAATCTGATTTATGGCCGCACGAATAACCCTTATCATCTCGAACGCACGCCGGGCGGCAGCAGTGGCGGCGCGGCGGCGATTGTCGCGGCGGGTGGTTCGCCTTTCGACATCGGCAGCGATTATGGCGGCAGTGTGCGCTTCCCGGCGGCGTTGTGTGGTCTCGCGGGCATCAAGCCGACGTCAGGCCGTGTGCCGCGCACCGGTCACATTATCGATTATGTCGCCGGTGCGGTCGAATATTTTCAAACGCTCGGCCCAATCGCCCGCAATGTCGAAGACCTCAAATTGATTTTGCCGCTCATTTGTGGGCCGGACGACTACGACCCATTCATCGTCCCGGTTATGTATCGTAACCCGGCCAATGTGGACTTGCGGTATCTGCACGTCGCTTTTTACACCGATAACGGCATCGTCCCGGCGACGCCCGAAACTGTCGCCGTGATTCGTAAAGCTGCCGACGCATTGAGCAAACAAGTCGCGTCGATCATCGAAAGCCGGCCCACCGGCATTGAACAAACACTTGAATTGCATCGCGATTTGACGCGCGGCGATGGCGGCGCTTGGGTGCGCCGTTTGCTCGACAAATATGGCACGACCGAGTATTTTCAATCGCTGCATCGAATCGTCACTGCAGAACCCAAATCGGTCGCAGACTTCAACGCGCTGATTGAACAATGGGATGCTTATCGCAGCAGCATGTGGCGATGGTTCAAAGATTATGATGTGCTGCTGTGCCCGGTCAATGCGTATCCGGCGACACCGCACGGCACAGCGAAAGAACATTACACCGGCTTGACGTACACGATGAGTTATAACTTGACCGGATGGCCGGGCGCGACGGTGCGTGGTGGCACAGACCCCGACGGGCTGCCCATCGGGGTGCAGATTGTGGCGCATCCATGGCGCGAAGATATTGCGTTGGCCGTCGCTGAATATCTTGAAAGCGAACTCGGTGGGTTTGTTGCGCCGGAGTTGTGATCGTTGTAGAACTTCAAATGAGACGCCCATGCCGCTGCGTGCCATCATAAAGACATGAAAATGGGCAGAGCGTGCTTGCCCCAACCGGGCGTTTTCGCGGGGGCGACGCGACATGCTCTTACACGCAAGGGAAGGGACACATCATGCAAGCAGCCATCACCGGCGGCACGGGTTTCGTTGGATCACATATTGCGCGTTTGCTCATCGCTGAGGGGCATCGTGTGCGCGTGGTGCATCGGGCGACATCGCGCCTCGACGCGCTTGACAGTCTCGACTATGACGGGGTAGTCGCGGACATCTTGGACGAAGACGCGCTGCGCCCTGCATTTGCCGGATGCGAGTGGGTGTTTCATGTCGCGGCGATTGCGGATTATTGGCGGGCGGACAAAGCGCGGATGATGGAAGCGAATGTCGAAGGCACGCGGCGCGTGCTGCGGGCGGCGAAAGACGCCGGTGTTGCGCGGGTAGTCTTCACGAGTAGCGCTGCCGCTGTCGGCACACGCGCTGACGGTCAACCGGCGGATGAGAGCGATTTCTTCCACGACTCAGCGGCGCGTTTCCCCTACGCATACAGCAAATTGTTGGCGGAACAAGTTGTGCAAGAGGCGGTACAAACGGGGCAAGACGTCGTCATCGTCAACCCGGTCGTCATCTTCGGCCCCGGCGACTTGAATATGATTTCCGGCAGTATGTTCAAAGAGGTCAAGCGATTTGGGCGCTTCACGACGGTGGCGTCGGGCGGCATCGCCGTGATTGATGTGCGCGATGTGGCACGGGGGCATCTGGCGGCGGCGACAAAAGGCCGCACCGGAGAGCGCTACATTCTCGGCACACAGAATATCGCCTTGCGTGACTTGCTGCCGCTTGTCGCGGAGGTCGTCGGGGTTGGGCGACCGATTGTCTATGTCCCGGACTTTGCGCTGTCGCCGATTGCGACCGCATTCGGCTTCGCCCGACGACTCGGCATCAACACACCGGTTGACCCCAATCAAATCCGCATGGGCAGTCGCCATATTTATTTCGACTTCACGAAGATGCACACCGAACTCGGCGAGCCGCAAATCAGCCTGCGGCAAAGTCTTGAAGATACGTATCGCTGGTATGTCGAACACGGTTATTTGTAAGTCGCTGTGTTTGACTTAGAAATCATCGCCTAATACAATGAATATCTGAACACCAATCGGATAGATAATGGTAAATTGGTTTTGAGCGATTCCCTTTTGTCCACAAAATTGCGTGTTCCTCCAATATCGAAGCGTCTCGTACATCACAAGCGCCTCGTCGGGAAACTAGAAGACAACATCATCGCACACAAACTTGGTTTGGTGCTTGCACCGGCTGGTTATGGTAAAACGACGCTACTTGTACAGTGGGCACACACGAGCCAATTCGCGGTCGCATGGCTGACACTCAACGAAGCGGATAACGATGTTGAGCGCTTCTTCCGCTATTTGCTGGCGGCATGGGCGCACGCACAACCTCATATTCGAGCAAGCCAATTGGGGTTGCTGCTTGGCAGCGTATTGCCAGACAGCGAAACAACTTTATCAGTCTTCATCAATACTGCTGATGAATTAACCACCCCGTTTGTGATTGTACTCGATGATTATCATTTGATTACAGAACCGAGCATTCATCAGGCGCTCACATTCTTGATCGATCATCTACCGCCAACTTTGCACATTGTATTGGCCGGGCGGGTTGAACCGGCACTTCCACTCGCCCGCTATCGTGCGCGTGGAGAATTATTGGAAATTGATGCGGCCGCGCTTGCATTCTCTGACACAGAAGCAAGAGACTTCTTGCAGCAAGCGATGCAACTTGAAATTGAACCAGATCAAAGCGCGGCTTTGCAAGATCAAGTTGAGGGTTGGATTACCGGTTTACAACTTGCCGCACTCACAATCAAGCATCATCATGAAGATAATTTCGCGTTGTCGATCACAGGGAAGCATCGTTTTATTGCGGATTACTTAAGCACAGATGTGTTTGCCGCATTACCTGCCGACACCCAACAATTCTTGCTCCAGACCAGTATTTTGGAGCAATTTTGCGGCTCGCTGTGTGATGCTGTCACATTGCGAGAGGATGGACAGACGATGCTTGAACGCCTTGAACGCGAGAAGCTGTTCATCGTCGCGCTTGATGAAGAACGTCAATGGTATCGTTATCATCATCTGTTCGCCGACTTCCTGCGTGAAATGCCTCGTCAACCAGCATCTGACGATGTAGCAAATCTGCATCGCCGCGCCGGACGCTGGTATCTAGCACATAACTTGCCGGAAGCGGCCTTGCAACACGCCGTTGCCGGGGAAGACATTGATCTCGTCGCTGACATACTTGAGCATTATTTCATTGTCAAATTGTTGGGGCATGAAATCCGTATCGTACAAGAATGGCTTGCACTGCTGCCCGATACTTGGCGTTTCCGTCATCCGATGATTGAAATTGCCCACGCAGGGGTCGCGCTCGTCACCGGGCAATTTGGTGCTTGTGAACGATATTTGAACGAGGTTGAGCGACTCACGCGCACCAACGAAAACGCGCAAGGACATCGGGCACGGGTCATTGCGATGCGCTGTAATATTGCTTGCTTTCAAAATGATCTGACGCAAGCAGAAACATTTGCCAACCGCGCACTGCAAGACCTGCCGCGAGATGATCTTGACTTCCGAGCGGGTATTCATGGCGCATTAGGGGACACCTACCGCCGTAATGGACGTTGGCAAGAAGCGCAAGCAGCATATCTGCAATTACTCGATTACAGCGACGCCCCAGCCTTCCGTGTCCTAGCCGTACATGTCTATGGCGCGTTGGCTGATCTTGAGTTACGGCGAGGGCAGCTTCGCGAAGCTGAGCGTTATTGGCGACGGGCACTCGATGCCATTCAGCAGAGACACAATTGGAATGGCTATCCGCTTCCACTCATCGGTTGGGTTTATATTCGCATGGGTGAATTGCTCTATGAGTGGAATAAGCTCATTGATGCGTGGGATCATATCTCTCAAGGATTGGAACGAGCCGAACTCGGTGGCGATGTACAGACGTTGATTGCAGGATATTTGATCGCCGGTCGTCTGAAGCTCACACAGGGCGATACTGAGACCGCTGAGCATTACCTTGAGCAGGCACGTCCCCATGTCGAAAGTACCCAGTTTGCTCACTGGCGCAGTCGTTTTGAACGCTTTCAACTCGAAATATGGTTAGCACAGAATAACTTGCGAGCCGCCATTCTTTGGTGTGATGGCATGTTGCAAGATGGTACTTTCCCACCAAAACAAATCGATAGTGAATTCGTAGAGCTAGACGTGGCACTCGTGTTGATCGTCATAGGTAATACACAATCTATTGATCGCGCGTTAGCGCTACTCGAACGTTCGATCAAAGCGGCGGAAGCAGAAGGGCTGATGGGAATCATTGTCGAAGGACTTGCTTTAAGCGCATTGGCTTATTGGCGTCTTAATGACGAAGCGAGTGCGCTCATCGCGCTGGAACGTGCGCTGCGCTTGGCCGAACCAGAGGGCTATGTGCGCCTCTTCCTTGATTTCAGACTCCCAATGGCACGATTGTTGCAAGAGGCCGACTCTCGTGGTGTACTATCGGAATACACTGGCAAGTTGTTGACGGCTTTTGGCGATGACGACACTTTTTCCGGCGTGATAGAGGAGTCTCTCCTCGAAGTGCTAACATCTCGTGAGCATGAAGTATTGCATCTGATGGCTACCGGGTTGACAAACCGCGAAATCGCCGATGAGCTGGTTATCTCTCCTGAGACTGTCAAGAAACACACCGGCAACATCTACAGCAAGTTGGGTGTCAGCAATCGCACCGAAGCCGCGATGAGAGCCAGAGAACTCAACCTGTTCGACTAGCATCAACCTCACGTTAATCTCTTAATGAACAAAATACCCCGATGAAATACCCCAATCAGGGCATGTTATCTCGTGTTGCTTCCTTTACGCTGGAAGTACGCAAGTGGCGAAGCTGAGGAAACAGGAAAATCATCCATGATAAAACAAATACATCATTACGATACTATCGTTATCGGTGGAGGACAGGCCGGGTTGGGTACGGGATATTATCTCAAGCAACACGGCAATAACTTTGTCATTCTCGATGCCAACCAACGGATCGGCGATGTGTGGCGCAACCGATGGGACTCGCTACGTTTGTTTACCCCGAACCGTTACAATGCGCTCCCGGGAATGCCGTTCCCAGCCCCGGCACACACCTTTCCAACCAAAGACGAAATGGGCGATTACCTTGAAACGTATGCGAGACGATTTGACTTGCCGGTGCAAACCAGTAGCCGGGTGGACTCGCTCTCAAAGCACAATGGTCGCTTCAATGTGACAGCCGGTGACGAGCGCTACGAGGCTGACAATGTGGTCGTCGCGATGGCAAATTATCAGTGCCCCGCCGTACCTGAATTCGCCACACAACTCAATCCGGCTATCAGGCAATTGCATTCGAGTGAATATCGTAACCCCTCACAATTGCAAGATGGCGATGTCCTCATCGTGGGTGCGGGCAACTCCGGTGTTGAAATCGCGCTTGACATTGCCGACAAGCGGCGCACATGGTTGTCAGGGCAATATCCCGGTCATATTCCATTTCGCATCGACAGACTCGTAGCGCGTTTCTTGTTGATACCTTTCGTGCTCGGCTTCATCTTCTATCATGTGATGCACGTCAAAACACCGATTGGTCGTCGAGTACGACCAAAACGCCTGCATGGCACCGCACCGCTTGTGCGCACAAAACCGAGCGATGTCACTGCTGCGGGGGTTGAGCAAGTTCCCAGAACGGTGGGTGTCGGTGACGGATTGCCCCTGTTAGAAGATGGGCGCTTGCTCGATGTGGCGAATATCATTTGGTGTACTGGATTTCATCCCGGTTTTTCGTGGATTGATCTCCCGGTCTTTGATGAACAGGGTGACCCAATGCACGAACGCGGGATTGTCCACAACGAACCGGGATTGTATTTCGTTGGTCTACATTTTCTGACTTCGATCTCATCGGCGCAGATTAACGGCATCGCGAGAGACGCGAAGTATGTTGTTCAGGCTATAACATCACGTAATTAATAGGCCTCTAAAATTAGCGCATATCAGTGTCAATAAAAAACGGGCAGCCACAATGACTGCTCGTTGTGATTTGTCTGAGCAATGCGGCAGCTAATCCCCAATTGCGGGTGCTTCGCGGGGTGAAGACGGCAAGGGTTGCACACTGCCATTTTCGGATTGCGCAGCCTGCTGCACACCGGAGTCGCGCTCGACAATTTTGGCGACGCCGCGCAAGACTCGCATGAAGTCTTGCTTTGTGCGCGGTATATCTGCCAGCCCATCGTAGGCTTGTTCGCCGAGCTGCACGACATAGGCACCTGTCTTGACATCACGCATCACCGTCATGATTTCGATTGCGTCCACCGTGTTGCCATTGACGAGGCGCACCGGCTGTGTCACCGGGCGCAATCGAGGCGATGCAGGCGCCGGCTGTGCTGCTAGGCGGCTTTCGCGTTCGAGGTCTTCTTGTGGACGCCGCACCTGTGCCGGTAAGACGGCCAACACAAACAACACCGCGCCATACATGATGAACGCGCCGATGAGCATCGCTTGCGTCATGCCATCGACGAAAGCGGCATCCGCCATCGACACAATAATATTGCGTGCGGCTTCCGGTATTTGCGGATTTTGTACGATGATGTGCGCAGCTTGAATACTGTTCGACACACCGGCCAACACCTCCGCCGGGATTTGCGGCAACGCTTGCGGCAGACCGGCGAGGCCGTCGATATAAGCGTTGTTCATAATCGTGCCGAGAATCGCGACGCCGAGCGCACCGCCAAGCTGCCGATTGGTATCGTTCATTGCAGAGCCAATCCCCGCTTTGCGCACCGGGACAGACCCCATAATCGAGTTCGTCGCCGGACTCATGGCGATGCCCATACCGGCTGCCAAGATCGTCTCGATCAAGATGATCGTCACGATGCTCGTCGTCACATCGAAGATGAGCGACATCAACAACAGACTCGTCGCCGCGATAGCAATGCCCAACGCGACCGTGATCTTTGTGCCGAGCCACGCCGCCAACCGCGCCGAGTTCGAGGCCGTAATCGCCAACACAAGCGCCAGTGGGAACGAGATCAACCCGGCTTCGAGTGGGCTGTAACCGAGCACCGATTGTGTGTATTGATTGAGGAAGAAGACGACGCCGAACAAGCTGAAGATGACCATCGCCAGCGCGAGATTCGCGCCGGTGAAGGACATATTCTTGAAGAAGTGGAGCGGCAACATCGCGTCCGGGTTTTTCGCTTCCCAAATGGCGAATAACGTCAGCAAGACCGCTGCGACGCCGAATGCGATCAACACTTGCGTGTCCGTCCAACCTTTGACACCGGCTTCGATGATGGCGAAGATCAACGCGAACAAGCCGATAATCGACAACACAACGCCGGGAAAGTCGACTCGCGGCGCATTGTCATCTTTTGATTCGCCGAGATATTTCGTCACACCATAAAGCGCAATCGACACGACCGGTAGATTGACCAAGAAGACCGAATTCCACTCGAATTGAGTCAGCAGTGCGCCGCCGACCACCGGGCCGATGCCAACACCGAGTCCGAAAATCGCCGCCCAAATCGCAATCGCTTTCGGGCGTTCCATCGGTGGGAAAGTCGCGCTGATGATTGAGAGCGTAGACGGCATAATCATCGCGCCGCCGATGCCAAGAAAGGCGCGTGCTGCGATGAGGGCTTCGGTCGATGGCGCCAACGCTGCGGCGAGTGAGCCGATGCCGAACCACACAAGGCCGATTTTTAACAGGCGCTTGCGCCCGAAACGGTCGCCGATGGCGCCGAGTGTCAACAACAGCGACGCGAATATCAAAATGTAGGCATCGACAATCCATTGCAATTCACTCGCCGTCGCGCCAAGATCGCGTGAAATCGAGGGTATCGCAACATTTAGAATCGTATTGTCGAGGCTGATGACAATCAACGAGATGCCGATGAAAATCAGCCCCGTCCAACGGGTTGCATATCCCGGCAAATGATCCCATGTGTGTGGTTGATTCATGCGTTCAAGCGCCTCCTCAAAATCGTGCCTTTATGTTCAATAAGCACAACGTAGGGGCGAGGCGTATCTACCTCGCCCCTGCCCAAATGTCTCATTCAGAGTAAATTACCGCCCACTCGCCAGCGCAACCGCCAGCATTTCGGTCAAGGTCGTTGGGTCGAAGTCCACGACCGATTGCAAATCGAGATTCAGAAACAGACTGCCATAGCCGAAAAAGGCGCACATCAATGTATAGGCGATGCGATGTGCTGCTTCGCGGCTGTCGACAAAACGCTCAATCGCGCCGACGAGTCCTTCTTCTAACAAACGATGCTTGTCATGAAACAGCGCACGTTCGTCATCGCTCCAACGTGGGAACTCGCTCATCACCCAGCGCAAACGCTCCATACGCTGCGACCAATTGATGGTGATGCGTTCGCCGAAAATCATGATGAGTTCGCGCAGCGACGTCGCCTCTTCGATGCCATCGAGCACATAGAGCAAATCCGGCATATTGTGCTCGACGACGCAGTTGAGCAATTCGCGTTTGCCCTCTTTGAAATGATAATAGAGCGCGGCTTCGGTACACCCGACCTGCTCAGCAATTTGCCGGACAGATGTGCCCTCATAACCGTGCTCCATGAACAGCTTGCCCGCCGTGTCCAAAATTTGTTCGCGGCGATTCACACGTTCAGACATGTTCACCTCAGCAGATTGTCAACACATTCATCATGGCAGCGCGACAAAAACAATTGTCATGACGACAGCGACGGCGCTTGCTTCAAGATAGACTTTGCGTGCCTGTTTGCGTAATTGTGCGGCAATCAGTTGATCTTCAATCGTTTCTGTGCCATTGTCTAAGTTGCGCAGACCGCGCTGTGCGAGATTGACTCAGGTCTTCTCATGCGCTTGAAAATAGCCGATGCCACCACCGACAAATGGCAAGAACAAAAGCAACCGCCACAGATTCGATACGTCAAGTGCGATCAATACGACACCGACGACGATGCCAATCACAAAACTGATAATGCCAAATTGCAATCGCTTGCGCCGCTCAACAACGCCGATATTCCAATAACAAATTGTCTGATCGTTCATCAAAACGCTTGATAGGTACCCAAACTTAACGAGTGTTAATTAAGCGGAATTGTACGACCGCATTGATGCGTGGTCAAGTGCCAATTCAGGCACGCAGTCAGGTATCTTGCATCACGCCGCCAGATGTTTTCGCCCTGATGGCTGACGTGTTTTTGTGGCGGCAATTGCGGCAATTGCGGCATTGGCAAATCGCGTTTTAGTGCCACAAAATGTGATGCGTCACGCATGAAACATCTCAATCGCCGCGTCGCCCACCAGCCC
>RFIA01000224.1 GCA_003695675.1 Chloroflexota bacterium | reverse complement strand
GCAGCTTTATACGCTGTGATTGGTATCACATTTTTGCTGCCCTTTGGTACATTTCCTTTCAAAGTCGGCTTGACTCCCACGTTGATCGATCTTGTCTTGGGCGCATTCGTCACCGTTTATCTCGTCCAGTGGATGACGGGACGCCGCACTTTGATTCGCACGACACCGATTCACGCGCTCATTGCGGCATACATGCTGTGGCTCATGCTGGCTTTCGCACTTGGATTGCGTTATGCCGCGCCAACCCCGACAAATTTGCGTCAATTCGCCGAAACGTTGCTCAGCATCGTCATCGTTTTCATTTTGGTTGATCTACTGCGCGACCCGAAAACGCTCCGCCGTCTCGTGCTCGTGATTATGTTGACGATTGGTGTGCAAGCATTCGTCGCCATTGTGCTGTACATGTTGCCGGATGCACTAGCAGAACGCAATCTGATTCGATTGGCGCGAATCGGGTATCCGAACGGCGGCGTCATCCGGTATATCGAAGACAACCCAGCGCTTGGCGAACGCGCCATCGGCACATGGGTAGACCCAAACGCATTCGGCGGTATACTCGCCGTCTCTGCCGCGATGATTGCGCCGCAAGTCTTTGCGAAGAAACCCGTCTTGCGTTGGCAACTCCTGACGTATGTCATCCTAGGGTTGACGATTTTCGCATTGTTTCTAACATCATCGCGGGCGTCGATGTTGGCCTTTGGCATCGGATTATTCTTCATCGCCGCGCTACGTTACAGACGCTTCATTCCGGTGATGGTGTTGGGCGGTGTTTTACTCCTCTTCTTGCCGCAAACACAAAATTATATCGGGCGCTTTGGCGAAGCCTTTGCCGGTCAAGACCTCGCCACACAGATGCGTCTCGGCGAGTATCGCGACTCAATCAATCTGATTCAACAATATCCCGTGACCGGAGTCGGCTTCACAGGTGTGCCAGAAATTGATTTGTATACCGATGTGGCGAGTATGTACCTCATTATGGCGAATCAAATTGGACTTGTCGGCGTGATGATTTATCTCGTCACTATCGGCGGTGTGTTCATCTATGGGTGGCACGCATGGCAGCAAGTACGCCACAATGTCGAGATCGACTCGATTTTCATCGGTTATTATGCAGCCTTATTGGTAGCTATGATGAACGGCGCGGCGGACTTGTACTTCTTCCGGCTAGACTTTCAAGCATCGATCACGGTCTTCTGGTTACTCGTCGCCCTAGCGCTAGCAAGCGCGAGACTTGCCCTCTCGGAACAAGACGCGCAGGAATTAACCGTTGTAATTACGACCTAACTCGGTTACCATACGCGCTCTAAAATCCAAATGACTCAATGTGCTTTCCGCCTCACACAATACACCGGTATTGATGTGGGGCAATCCCGGGGAAAGGAGACCCTCTTTTTATCATGGTAAGAGAATATGAAGTCGCGCTTGTCTTTCGTGTTGATACCAACGAAAACGTGACTAATCAGGCGATTGAACAAGTGCAATCGTGGGTAGAAGCCGACGAAATTAGCAAGATTACTAAAATTAATCGTTGGGGTCGGCGCAAATTAGCTTATGAAATCGACAAGCAACGTGAAGGCTATTACGTCTTTATGGACGCTGAAATCGAAACGACGCACATTCCAGAAATTGAGCGTAACTTAAAATTATCGAATGATGTTTTACGGTATCTCATCGTCCGTCCCGAAGCATAAAATGTATAAGACCATATAGGAGCGACAGGATTTAGCACATGCCACGCGGACTTAACAAGGTAATGATAATTGGTTCATTAGACCGGGATCCCGAGATGCGGTATACGCCAAGTGGAAAACCCGTGACGAGCTTTAGTGTCGCCACAACGCGGACATGGACATCGACAGACGGCGAAAAGCGCGAAGAAACTGAATGGTTTAATGTGGTTGCATGGGGCAATCTGGCCGAAATTTGCAAAACACATCTGAGCAAAAATCAACAGGTTTATGTCGAAGGCCGTCTGCAAACACGCGGTTGGGAAGATGAGCACGGCAAAAAACACTTCCGTACTGAATTGGTAGCTAGCGAGATGATTCTACTCGGCGAACGCAGATCAATTCATGTTGATTATGACGGCGAACCCGAAGACAGTGATGATTACGCTTTCTAATTTTGAAATTTCATCAGGAGAAATCTTGTGAGCGATTCACCCGAAAACGAAACCCAACAAGCAAAAAACCAGACAGAATCACAGCCGTCCGAATCACAACAAAGTGGTGGCAGAAAATCGTCGCATGGTCGTGGCAGAGGACGCAGACGAAATCGGCGCACACAATATTGTCCAGAAGGAAAATGCTTCGATTACAAAGATGTCGAAACATTAAAACATTACATCACTGAAACTGGCAAAATTAAACCGCGTCGTCAAACCGGCAACTGTTCGCGCTGCCAGCGCAACTTGGCGCGAGAGATTAAACGAGCGCGTCATTTGGCGCTATTACCGTTTGTCTCGGCAACCGATTAATGACGGCAAATCTCAACACCGACTCAAGCATAAATATATTCGTGAGGGCATCGTTTCATCGAACCGTGTTCTGCTGCGTAACACACAGCAAGAGGAGTTATCGTTATGGCAAAGCGGAGCCAAACAACAGGGCTGCCGAAGACTAGAAAGAGCAAATCAAGCGACGCATCTGGGGAGCAAAGCGCGGCGGCGTCAAAAAGCAAAGGCGGCGTCAAACGTCAATATCGGTCGCGTGCCGAGCGTGAAGCCACACTGCAACGACGCATCATACTCGGCACGGCTATCACCGCCGTCGTGTTAATTGTGCTTCTCATCGTTGCGATTGGGTTTGAACAATTCATCCGTCCCAATCAAGTTGTCGCCACCGTGAATGGAAAAGATATTTTTGTATCAGATTACGAAAAACGTATTCAGATGGAACGGGCGGCGATCAACTTTCAAATTGTGAATCAATATGCGGCAGCCATCGCAAATGGTGCCACGAACGAAATCCTCAATTCCATCTTTTCGCAAGAGCCGTACAGCACATGGCTTCGCGAAGCACAGGTGAAAGAACAACTCGGCAGCCGCGTCATCAACGAGATGGTCAATGATGAACTCATTCTCGAAGAACTGAATGCGCGCGGCATCAGCATCACCGAAGAAGATATTCAAGAAGAAATCAACAAATTCTTCAATTTTGATCCTGAAGCATTGACGGGTGGTGATGAAGATGGTGAAGAAGCTGTTGATCCAACAGCAACACCGACGCCATTTGTTTCGCCGACGCCATCGCCCGAACCGACCCCAACACCTCAACCAACAGCCGACGCTGAAGCCGATGACGAAAGCGAAGGCGAAAATGTTGATGGGCCAACAGCGATTCCGACAACGGCCATCTCGACACCTGTTCCAGAACCCACGCTGTCGGTTGAAGAACGATTAGCGAACTTCAACGACACTGTCGAGAATTTTTACCAAAGCGTCCTTGAAGATACCGACCTGACAAGAGCAGATATTGACGCCTATTTCGAGATTCTTGCACGGCGGACAGCATTGCAAAAAGTTGTGACAGAAGATGCCAGCAATCAAGAAATGTATGTCAATGCCCGTCACATTCTTGTCGAAAATGAAGGCGATGCACAAGATGTGATTGATGCACTGGCCAATGGCGAATCATTTGCGGCTTTGGCGCAGGCCATCTCGACCGATACGGGCAGTGGCGCACGGGGTGGCGAATTGGGCTGGGCACCAGTGCGCAATTATGTCGAACCGTTTGCAGACGCCGTGCGCGACGCTGAAATCGGCAGCATTGTCGGCCCAGTACAAACACAATTTGGTTATCATGTCATACAAGTCACGGCACGCGAAGAACGCGAAATGAGCGATGCTCAATTTGAAGCGGAAAAGGCTCAGATGTTTCAAGAATGGCTGCAAGAATTGCGCGACGAACAAACCGATCACATTGAGATTACAGATCGTTGGTTATCGAATATTCCGACACGTCCACAACTCGTCTTGCCCGGCCAATAAACGATCAATGTGTTGTGATCGAACAAATGACAGGTATCCCCTCACCTGTCATTTTTATTTTCGGTCGTTTGTCAGCTTGATTGCGCCTCGGCAGTTTAGCACGTCAGCTTATCAAGCAAAAGCGCTAGGAAATCATGTTGAATATTTTCATTGCCGTTTGCAGATGTGTTACTTAAGCAGCTACATTTTTTGCCGCCAAATCTACATTGTGAGGACAATCGCACTCGGCTATAATGCGAAAGATGAATGAACATAATCTTGCCCGGCTGGAGGCACGACTAGAAGATTTAATAGAGGGTGTTTTCTCGCAGATTTTCGGCGGGAAGCTGCGTGCGCACGATATTGCGCTCAAACTTGCTCGCGCAATGGAAGCCCATACGCGCCCATCGCCCAACCAAGAGCGACGAATCATCGCGCCAGACCATTACATTGTTTACGTACCACCACAAACGCATAAACAATTGCTCGAACGTGAACCCAATCTGGCACAAATTTTGGCAGAGTATCTCCTCGAATTTGCTGCGGATTCCGATTATCATCTGAACAATAAGCCTTTTGTACAAATCTTGGCGGACACAAAATCAGACAAGCATGATCTCACTATCGTGGCAGGTCACATCGACGACCGCCGTACCAGCACCGCCGCGATGCAATCGGTCAAATTGCCATCGAATGAGACGAAACCCCGAAACGCACAATTTGTGATTGACGATGCACGTGTTTATCCACTTGACCGTCCACTCATCAATATCGGGCGTGGTCATAGCAATCAACTGATATTGGATGATCCGTATGTCTCGCGTCAACATGCCCAGGTGCGGCTACGGTTTGGGCATTATGTGCTGTTTGATGTCGAAAGCCGTGTTGGTATCTTCGTCAACGACGTCCGTGTCAAAGAACACAAACTTCAGTCCGGCGATGTGATTCGTATCGGTCGAACTCGTCTCGTATACACCGATGACAACATCTTTGACGACTCAACGGGTTCAATTACAGCCATTGATCTTGATCCCATAAGGTAAGCCACCCACGTGAGTACAGAGCTTGCACTCCTGCTGTTGCGTGCGGCGTCAGCGCTGATCTTACTGACATTTCTTGCCGCGTTGTTCATGTTGTTGTGGCGCGAGTATCGCAGCACAAGCCGCTATGTCGAAGCCAATCGCCGCACGTATGGGCATCTGTTGGTCATTGAAGAAATTGACTCGAAGACCATCTTCACCGGCGAACGTTATCCGTTGCTGACGTTGACCACGTTGGGCAGGGCTTCAACCAACACCATTATGGTGGACGACTCATTCGCAAGCAACGAACACGCAGCGATTATGATGCGCGATGGGCAGTGGTGGCTAGAAGACCGTCACAGCCGCAACGGGACAACCATCAACGGCACGCGCCTTGAAGAACCGGTCATCATCACTGACGGCGACATTATCGGTATCGGACACAAGCGATTCCGATTAGAATTGCAATAGCGGCGCAGAGTCAGCAGGAGGCAAAGTGATGAGTGAACAGGTTCAAATTGGCGTGATTGGCGGTTCCGGCCTGTACAACATGAGCGAAATCACAAACAAAAGCACGCTGTCTGTCGACACACCGTATGGGCAGCCGAGTGCAGACATCGTGCTTGGGGAACTACGTGGCAAGCGAGTCGCCTTTTTGCCGCGACACGGTGTCGGCCATGTTCATACCCCGTCCGATGTACCCTACCGCGCGAATATTTTTGCGCTCAAAGCACTCGGCGTGCGGTATATCATTGGCGTTAACGCTTGTGGCTCGCTGCGAGAAGATTACGAACCGGGCCACATCGTCATCCCCGACCAACTTGTTGACTTCACCCATCATCGCGCCCGCACATTTTTCGAGGCGGGTCTCGTTGCGCATGTCTCGGTTGCCGACCCCTTCTGCCACGAACTGAGAGCATTGTTCACCACCGCCGTACAACATGCTGGGGGCACTGTTCATGCATCGGGCAACTTTCTCGTCGAAGAAGGCCCCCGCTTCGCCACAAGAGGCGAAAGCCGAATCTTTCAGCAATGGGGATGCGACATTGTCGGCATGACAACTTGCCCCGAAGCCTTTCTCGCACGCGAAGCCGAAATTGCGTATGCAGCGATGGCGCATGTCACCGATTATGACGTCTGGCATACAAGCGAAGCTCCGGTCACGGTTGAGATGGTGGTCGCGACTATGCAACGCAATCTTGAAATCGCACAACAAGCGATTGCCTATGTTGTCGAACATCTCGACGAAGGCACAACTTGCTCGTGTCACACAGCGCTCGACGACGCCATCATGACAGCGCCCGACACAATCGACCCAACCATTCGCGAAAAACTTGCCCCCATCGTCAACCGCTATTTCAGCAAACATGGCGTATAAGAGGTATCATTCGCTTGGCGACAGAGCGCACTACCCTTACGAAATTTTCAACCAAAGCAATTCCCAACGACACGATTGAACGCGGTTTATTGCTCGCGGCGGGCTTGTTCATCTTTGTCAATTTGCTCTCGTTATGGTTACAGCGCTCGCCTCAAGTCTTATCGCATTGGTTCCCAATTGTGATATGGAGTATTTGCGCAATCGTTGGGCACGAACTCCTCAGGCGGTATCTCCCAAATAGAGACCCGATGATATTTCCACTCGTGATGTTGATGACCGGGTGGGGCGTCGTCCTCATTGACCGCCTCGCACCGGCCTTTGCCGACCGGCAGACAATTTGGTTGGCTGTAGCAACAGGTGCATTGTTGATCGTCGCTGTCCTCCCTTATCCGCTTCGTTGGTTGCGCATGTATCGATACCTTCTTCTGATTGCTGGGCTAACGCTGTTGATTGGCACAATCATTCTTGGACAAAATCCATCGGGGCTGCTCGGTGCGCCGCGCTTGTGGTTAGGATTTCGGTCGTTATTCTTTCAACCCTCTGAGGCGCTCAAAATCATTTTAGTCGCATTTCTGGCGAGTTATCTCGGCGAAGAATATCCATCGTTGCGCCGCACATCAACCGGGCTATATGAAAATCCAATCTTGTCGCCGCGTATCGCTGGGCCAACATTGATGATGTGGGGCTTAGCAATGGCGACACTGATATGGCAGCGCGATCTCGGCACGGCTGCCATCTTCTTCCTGATATTCTTGACGCTCATCTATCTGGCGAGTGGATACACATTACTGCTCGTCGGTGGCATCGTACTCTCCGCAATTGCAACACTCGTCGCCTACAATCTGTTCGATGTCGTGCAATTGCGTGTCGATGTGTGGCTCAATCCATGGCCGGAAGCCGATGGACGCGCCTTTCAAATCGTGCAGAGTCTGATGGCATTTGCCTCTGGCGGAATCTTTGGGCAAGGCATCGGGCAAGGTTCGCCGACATTCATTCCTGTCGTTCATTCCGATTTCGTGTTCGCCGCCATCGCAGAAGAATGGGGATTGTTCGGTGTGATAACGGTCATCGCAATGCTTGCTATGCTCGTCATGCGTGGGATGCGAATCGGAACACGTCGGCAAGAACAGCCTTTCATGGCGTTATTCGCCGTTGGCCTTAGTATGCTCATCGCGATACAAAGCTTGTTGATTATGGCCGGTGTGCTGCGACTGTTGCCACTCACTGGTGTCACACTACCCTATTTCAGTTATGGTGGCAGTTCGCTGTTGATGAGCTTCGTCACGGCGGGGTTATTGTTGCGTCTGTCGGTGGAGTGATGTAGCGATGCAATTCACACGAGAAATCCACCGCATTGTCATCGGTCTCTTGATTGCATTCAGCATTATCGCGCTTCAAGCCGGCTATCTCGCCGTCTTCGGGCCGAACACAATTGGGCAACGGCAAGACAACGCGCGTCTCTTTGAAGCCGAAGCCGCTATCCGACGCGGCGCAATCATCGACCGCAACGGCACAGTGCTCGTCACCACGACAGCAAATGAAGACGAAAGCCTGTCACGCAATTATTTGCAGCCGGCGATGAACAGCGCTCTCGGTTATTTCAGTTTGCGCTTTGGCGTCGGCGGTGCAGAAGCGGCCTTCGATGACATTCTGCGCGGCGACGATGTGCCGAAAGATTTCGTAACCGAATTGACGAATCAATTGTTGCATCGTCCACAACAAGGTGCAGACATCCGCCTAACACTTGACCTCGACCTTCAGCAACGCATTGTCGCTGCGATGGAAGGGCACACAGGCGCGGTCGTCGTCATCAGCGTGCCCGATGGCGAAACCCTCGCAATGGTGAGCCTGCCAACATTTAATCCCAACACGTTGGATGATGAATGGGACACATTACGCGAGTCGCCGGATAATCCCTTCTTCAATCGTGTCTTGCAAGCCAATTATCAACCCGGCGGCATGATGGAAACCTTGTTGGTCGCCGCAGCGATACGCGAAAATAATGATCTTGGGTTTATCTATCCCGACGCAATTGTTCCTATATCCATCCCTGAAGCAACCCTCACTTGTGCCGAGAGGCCGCCCGAAAATTCATTGACACTCATGCAAGCCTATCGTTTCGCCTGCCCCGCCGTTTTCGCACAAGTCGCCGACGAAATCGGACAAGATATGTTCAGCGAGATGCTCGACAACTTTCACTTCAACGAACCGGCGATGCTTTCGGGATTCGTCTTTGAGGAGGACAGCGTCGATAATGCGACAACGACGGCAGAATCACAAGCAACACTACAAAATTTCGATCTCAACGTGCTAGGACAAGGGGACATCACCATTGCGCCAATGCGTATGGTAACCATCGCAGCCGCGATTCTGAATGACGGCAATGCGCCGCAACCATTTGCATTGCTCGAGGTCAGACGTCCCGATAGCGATATATGGCAACCTGCAAAGCCGATTCAGACCACCATCGCGATGACCACCGCCGACACCGCCCGGCAATTGCAAACCTTCATGCGCGAAGCGGTCAGCAGCGGCGCGGCACAAGCCGCCGCACACAATGACCTCGACATCGGCGGGCACGCCGCCCTCGCGCATTCCGGTGAGGGCACGCAAGCGTGGTTTATCGGATTTGTTGCAACGGGGAACACTCAGGGGGCAGCAGTCGCGGTTGTGTTAGAAAACAACGATTCGGCGGCGGAAGCAGCCCGCATCGGTGGCATTGCACTCGAAGCAGCAGCTAACATCGCCCAACCGATACAAGAATAATCAACCGCCCGCCCACAACCGCTTTTTGAGGCCGAGACGTTTGAGCCACTTCGCATACGTGCTGCCCAAATGCACAAAATGCGAACTGTAATTTTTGTCATACTGCGCCTGACGAATCGCGTCGAGAAAAGTGGGCGCATCATGAAAGGGTTGCAACAACGTCACCGCTTGCCCGTATTCGCGAACCGTATGCGCATCCGACCCCGCCGTGCCACACAGACGATGTGCTTCGGCAAACGCGGCGGCGCGGTCGTTGTCGGCTTTGTAGATGCAACGCGAATTAAAAATTTCAATCGCATCGACGAGATGGATAATTTTCAGCAAATCCTCTTCGCGCCACGCACCCTTGCGTAAGCGATCAAACGGATGTGACACGCTGATAACCGCACCTTGTTCGCGCAGAAGGCGAATCGTCTCTTCAGGAGTCAACCCCGCCGGAATCGATTCTTGCATGTAATAGCCGAGCATTTCACCGTGCGTCGTCATAATCTCTTCGCCGACAATCACAAGGTCGGGCGCAATTTTTTGCATCGCGAGCGCACCATCCGCCGTGTTGTGATCGGTGATGGCGATGCGGTCAATGGCACGTTTTTCGCAACGTTGAATAATCTTCTCAAATTCGACGAGACAATCTTTCGACCATACCGTATGGCTGTGCAATTCAACCCGCCACAATGCCGTCATGCGCGACTCTCCGAAACCGTATAGGATTGTGCATGTGAGTTCTCATTCTCAAGATCATCAAGCGCAGCCTCGACCGCCGGTGTAAATAAGCGTCTACGGAAAATAAGAACAGCCAACATCCCAATCATGACACGAAACCACTTATGAAAAATCCCCTGCAAAATAGCGGCAGCCGCAGCGACACTTGTTGTCAAAATCGGATTTGCCGGAGCGACGAGTGCCAGCAATAAACTCGCGTTCGTCACTTCGGTGACGCCGGCACCGTTCGGGATAAAACTGAATGCGCCGATGGCCGATGTCACACCAACCATGAACGTCACCTGTAAAAATAACGCCCACGTTACATCAACACCAAAACCGTGCAGGATGACGAGGAATCCCCCCGCACTCGAAAGATAGACGCCGATGCCCATGGCGGTCGTGGGGATGAGATGCCTCAATTGAAAGATTTCGTAACTGCTTTCATAGAATGCAACAAGCGCAAGATGAAACCGATTGATGAACGGAATGCGCTCAATGATACCGAGCACCCTATAAGCCAGCGATGTAATTTGGACGACGATTAGTCCCGTCGCAAGCAATCCTACCGAGAAAAAGATCAGGACACGATAGGGGCCAATATCGAGGTCGTCACCGGCAAGCACAACCGCGACTAATGTTGCAATGATGACCGCAATGCCATCGACGACTCGCTCCGCGACAACGACCGGCGAACTCCGCGAGACGGGCACATCAGTTCTTGTTTTGAGCAAGACAGCTTTCAACAATTCGGCAGACTTACCAGGACTAACGACCATCACAAGCCCGGCTGTGAAGATGGCAACGCTATCCATCAGGGTGATTTTCTCTCGCGCACCGATGACACCCAAAAAATAATGCCACTCAAGAAAGCGAAAGAACCCGACAAGGAGTTGCATCAAGATAACCACAAAAATCAAATAAAACGGAAATCGTTTGAATTCTTCGACAACACTCGTGCTGAGTTGGCTTTCGGTATCGAGGAAAATCAACAACGCGGCGTAAATCACAAGCGCGATGACAAGACCTGCAATGATTTGATTCCGATATTTTTGCATCCCACATCCAAATAATCTGGCAAAGTGACGGATATGATGACAATATATGCCGCATTGTAATGCAATCAACTCCACACATCTAGCATTACTGTATGATAACGTAGGGCAATCGTAGCATAAAGAGTCGTGCAAAATCGGTCAAAATG
>RFIA01000223.1 GCA_003695675.1 Chloroflexota bacterium | reverse complement strand
TCGCTCACGCTTCCGACGATGCACACCATCCGCCAACAACCGATGCGCTGGAGTATCATCCTGCTCACATCAATTATCAGTGTTGCCATTTTATTCAACGCGGCGTATTGGCCTTTTTCACGCGACGACACACTCGGTATTTATGACTTTTACGGTCAGCAGATGACCTCTGACCGTACTTTACCCGAATTGACCGGCGCAGACAGTCTATATCGCACCTATCCGATGGCGATTCCACTAACTTACACATTCGTGTATCTGGTATCGGGTTGGCACAATGAATATCTTGCGCGAGTCATCCCGGCACTATTGAGCATTGGGACTCTTCCGGCGGTGTATGTTCTTGGGTGCTCGCTCTTTGGAAAACGGACTGGCTATTTGAGTGCTCTCCTGCTCGCGGTGACACCGACATTCGCAAGTTGGGCATCGGTCGGCTATGTCGATTTGCCGATGGCATTTTTCTACACGTTATCGGCGATTTTTGCTTGGCGTGTGTGGCAACACGGCGACACAATTGACACGCTATTGGCCGGATTGATGATAGGCTTGGCTGCATGGACGAAAAATGCGGCTCTCTTGGGCATCATCTTTCTGGCAGGATGGCTGCTATGGGCGTGGTTGTGGCGGCGCATCCCCTTCACACGGGGTATGCTAGGGTTGAGTCTTGCAGGTATTGTCGCCGCGCCTTGGTATGTGCGCAATCTTATCGGCGCCGGGTTTATTATTCCATCGACGGCATGGACACAACAAGCGCAGCAATCGTTCGAGAATCTATTCATCTTCATTACACGACCGCAAAACTTCAGTGCTGTTGGCTGGCTCATCCTCATCGGAATCGGAGTCGGCAGCTATCATCTTGCTCGCCAACGACTCAACGCACCGGAATACGCACTGCTGTTGCTCTGGTCGATGCCGTTTTTCATCGCGTGGTGGCTCTATGTGAGTTATGACCCCCGCTTTCTGTTGTTATTCTTACCAATTTTGATTGTCCTCGCCGCAAGCTGGATGGATCAACTATGGGAACAGACACCCACAGTCTGGCAACGGCGATTTTTCGTGCCGATTGCGCTTCTCGTCTTGCTGCTCGTCGCGCAAGTGACGTGGGACAGCGTGGAATTCAAGGACGAAATTTTACGCAACCCCTTCATGGATGACGCCACAAAGCACGCCATCGTCCTGAGCGTGCGCTAAAATTCCCTGCAATGACTATTCGATTCGCATTTGACACACACCATCGTCTCGCACTAGGAGCGATTATCGCATCCCTCTTGCTCGGCTTATTCGGCAGCGGTTCGCTTGCGGGCAGTCGAATTGCGCTCATCATAACGGTCGCGCTGCAAGTTTTTTTGCCGGGTTATTTGCTGGCGCGGACGCTTGGCAAATTGCATCACGATGCACAGCCGGTCACACAATTTACGTGGATACTCGCCGCCGGATTGAGCATGACGATTGTGCTCGGTGCGGCAGCGCGATTGCTCGAAGCGCCGTTGCCTGCATATTTCATCGTACTGCATGGCATCATGTTCGCACTGCTATGGATAACGCCATCAACAATCGAAGAAACGCAAGAGTCGTGGCACTTCTCGCGTCGCAACCTCCCCTATTATCTGATCGTGCTTATCTCATGTCTCGTCGTGACGACAATCGCATACCAACGCAATCAGATTCGCGTGCGCGATTTTGAAGATCAAACCGTATTTGTTTCATTGGCCGACTGGCTGGCGCATGACCCGGATGATGCCGGGCTGCGTTCACGACGAGCAGGAGTCGAACGCGGCGACATCCGTTGGCCGACGGATGGCTGGACGTACAATCACGCGGCTTGGGTGCGCACAAGCGGCGTCCCGGCGGCACAATTATTGTGGTACGACATCAATCCCCTTTTGGCATGGACGATACCGCTTGTATATTTCGCGCTCGCCTATCAACTCACGGGGCGCGAATCTGCGGGCGCATTGACCGCCGCAGCGTTGACTGTTGTCGGCTTGCTCACACTCGACAGTCTCGTCTATGGCACACCCGGCTTATCGTTCGGGCAATTCGCCTTGTTTCAACTGAACACCTTGCGCAATGCCTCAACCGCGTTGATGCTGCCGCTCAGTTTATTCGTCGCGCTCGAATATCTGCGCAAACCGGCGCGGCAAAATTTGCTCGTCACGGCACTTGCTGGCTGGATGCTCGTCAGTTTGCACCCACGCCAAACGATGATTTTTCAAGCAACCACCGGCGCGACTGTTGTGTTGTGGTGGCTCGCGCAACCGTCGCGCAAACGTGCCCATCACGGAATCGCATTGCTGATTGTACTGGCGAGTCTCGCGATTCTGCCATTGATACAACGGTCGCAGCAATTCGACGCAATCGTCAGGCAAACCAACCGTGTCGAAGAAAATCTACGCTCTAACGATACTGAAGAACAATCCGATAGTGGACAATTCATTACGCTTAATGATGTGCCGGTCTTTGGCGCGACATACATCGTGCGCCCGACGAGCGTCTTCTATCATCCGGTGATTACTGCTTCGATGATATTGGGTTTAGCGGCGATTGCTTTTTGGCGGCAGACGCTCGCCGCGCAATATATCTTCGGGGCGACACTCGTCACATTGTTTCTCTTATTCACGCCATTGTTGACACCGATATATGTCCGGTTGATTTCAGTTCGGCTCGTCACCGGCACCGTCTTCGCGCTGCCGGTCGCCCTCACACTCGGCTTGAGTATCGATCTTATTTGGCGACGATTATCACAAAATCATCGCGTCAAATGGGGCGCTGTTCTTGTTTATCTCGTCCTACTCGGATTGACGCTATTCGAGCCGCTCTCGATTTCCGCTAGCGCCCGCGACCAAATTCGTGCGGCCAATCAATTGCAAAGCACACGCGACATCCGCGCATCAGATGAAGCGCTGCTCGAAAATCTACAATCGCATTTGCCAACCGACAACCGAACGATTCTGCTCACGCCGAGCGAAGTCGGCACATACATCATCGAGAGCATTCCTCACACACTTATCACCGGCGGGCGACGTAGCCGCAATCGCACCCACGGCAATACACAACGATTTTTCAACAAACCTAACGAAGACTTTGAAACGATTGCGCCGTTCTTCGACACAATTGACAATGACTTCATCACACAGCGAGCCGTCGATTATGTGATTGTCGAAGCCGGCGACACGCGCTTGCCACAATTATGGTTGCAACCGAGACGCTTTGAATTCGTCGATTCGCCCGCCGGGTATGTTATCTTTCGCGTCAATGATGACGGCGGAGACGAATCGTCAAACGCGCTTTTCGCTGAGATGAATGCAGTCTATGCGACACTCGTTACACCGCGTTGGGAAGCCGGTGCATTCAAACTCGAACGGGATATTGACCCGGCAGTATGGCAAGCTATCGCCGCAACATGGGAAGACCGGCTCGCTCTTGCGCCGGACGACAACCTAGCACAATACGGCCTTGCGATGACATACACACTGATGGGCGAGGATGAGGCCGCGCTCCCCTTGTGGGCAAATCTCAGCGAGCAGCATCCGAATATCTTCATCTTCAAAGAGGCGATTGCTCGTATTCAACGCGAGATGGGCGATACAACCGGCGCGATTGAAACGCTGATGCGAGATTTTGCGGGTGACTCACCACAAATACAATTGCTCACAGCACGAACACTGATGAGCGAAACGTTTTTCTTTGCGCTTAGCGATACACAACTTGACATGCTGTTGATGGCCATTGATGCGCATCCGATTTTGTGGGAGCAGTTCGTCACCGCAGACCACCCCACGCTTGTTCGGCAGCAAGCCGCGCTGTTGGCAAGCGCCGGACGATGGGAGGCATCGGCACAGTGGCTTGATAAGTTGCACGAAATCGAACTTAGCCCCGAAGAGATGGTCACACAAGCCGCTTTCGCCTTGACGCAAGGCGATCTCGAAAGCGCATTGAACATCCTCAAACCGGCAACCGATAGCGATTGGTTCGCGGCAAAAGCACATCTACATCCTGACCGGTGGCGAGATGAGAACAACATCGCCGCGCAGATGTATCAGGTTTTGAGCACGCCGTCCGCAAGCTCAAATGCCTCGATACTTTGGGCGCTTTACAACGCATCATCACCGTATGTTATCAACCCGACGGTAACCCAAAATAGAGACGGTTCGCTACAAATCAACGCGGTCTTCGGCAACGTCCATCAACGTGGATTCCCTGTGCAGACGTGGTACGTCACGGTGGCAAACCAAGATGCGAGCATTCAATATATCGAGATGGAAGTCCCCGCGCATTTCCCGAATACGATCACGACATCAGCCTCATTTGTGGTCACGAGTGCCGAGATCATCGTCGATTTACCCGAAGGCATCCCAACACTGACACCGGCGCTCGTTTTCATTGAGCCGCGTTACAGCGAGACGGTGACATTTCCAGAAGCCATTGTCAACATCACGCTCAATCGACCGGAAGATGCCACACCGCCCGCCGATGCCGAAACAATCCATCTCAATTTCGGCGATGTCATCACGCTTGACAGTTACACCATCAGCACAAATGAAAATACAGTCGAAATGACATTGTATTGGGAAACCGAATCGACGCTCAGCGAAGATTATCAAATTTTTGTACACATCGTTGACGACGCGGGGAACGTGGTCGCACAACAAGATACCGCGCCGGTCAACGGGCGTTACCCGACGAGTCAATGGCGCACACATGTCATTATCGCCGACCCGCACACCATCGTCGCCGATGAACCATTGGATAACGGCGATTACAGCGTGCGTATCGGCATGTATCGCCTGAGCGATTTGACTCGACTAGCTATTACCCCAACTGATTCGCGAGTGGTTGATGACAGTCTGTTGTTGCATCACTTTTCGTCACCGTGATACAACATCGTTCAAACCGATGCAACAGTTTCGTCTTCATCCCACGAAAAAGAGCGATATGGCGAATGCCCGACCTTCAAGGGTCTGCGTTCAAGTTCAACACCCGGCGCCCTCGTCTGTAATCTACGGCGAGCGCGACCAAACAAATCGCTCGCCTTTAGAAAATCATTCTTGGCAGTTTTATGCGTCCAAAATTCGATCAGATAAGCGTAGTGTGGATCGTCATCTTGCTCTGCGAAATAGGCAACCAAGAATCCCTTACGAGTACGCGCCAATTGGAGGGGCGGTTCGCGAACCGCCCCTACTGAGTCGTAATGAACCATAATCGGTCGTTGTAGGGGCGACCCGGCGGGTCGCCCCTACGTCGCGTCACCTGATTATTTTGTTAAAAAGCATCAGGGTGCTTGGCTTTGTGGCAGCCGGAAACCGCTCTGTCTACGTGCGGAGCATTTATTCTCTGGTTGCCCCATGATTTCTGAACTGCATAAGCCCTGATTCATATTCGATACCGATTAAGGCGCTTCGGCTACCCGAAGTGTCGTTGGCAAGACGGCGACGGTTCCGTCTT
The DNA here is from genome assembly GCA_003695675.1 of Chloroflexota bacterium. Classification (GTDB taxonomy): domain Bacteria; phylum Chloroflexota; class Anaerolineae; order Aggregatilineales; family Phototrophicaceae. The sequence continues at coordinate 8,995 of RFIA01000223.1, read as the reverse complement.
CGGCGACATCCCCACCTGTGACCGGCAGGCGAATCAATGTGCCGTCCGGCTCGGTATAATAGAGCAGCAGCCACACAATATATCGACCCGGTTCGAGTGTTTCCGGCAAACGCAGCGCGTGATTGTCCCATACCGGGATGCCCGGCTGCCATGTCGTAGTCGGCGCGAATCCGGCGACAGGTTGCGAGTCCATGCCCTGTTCAACCGGCAAACCCTCTTGAGTGCGGACAAACCACGCGACGGTATAGTCGCGTTCGAGCGGCGCCTCCGCCATCCATTGCAACGAAATTGCCACAATATCGCCGGGCATATATTGCGTCCCCGCAGGCAATGTATATCCCAAAAGCCGAATCGAAGCGCCAAAGCGCAACGATGTCACCCATTCTGCGTCGCGCATCATACTCGTACTCGGCGCATCGATTGTATTATATTCGATGAGGCGGACAGTCGGGTCGGCGACAAATTCCCGGAGAGGATAATAATGTGTCGCCATGAAACGCTCTTCAGGGCGAACAGCCCACGGAATAAACGGCCCACTGCCCATCAACAACCACAAACGCTCGTGCGCATCCGCAAGTTGGTGGATCAACGGCTGTGTGCGTTTCGCGACGAGGTCATCCGGATTGTCTGAAACCACCATCGGTGCTTGCTCCGGGCTAGGACGCTCACCGGGTTGAAATGGCAAGCCAATCACGCGAATATCGTTATGCTTGCCGTAATTCAAGAAAAACGGCACATAAACATGATCGATGAGCAATACATCGCCGGGTTGTGTCATCTCGTCAATGACGGGTAAGATGTCGTGAAGCGGTTGTTTTTCGCCCGTATACAATTCGTCCTGATAAATCGCCCGCAAGCCGATGAAGGCAAACACAACAAACAACACAGGGGCCACGATGGATAATCGCACAATTCGACGATGATCCATTCGTCGCATCAACAGTGTAGTGACGAAAATCAACGCGACAAACACGACCGGCCATATTATCGTATCGGTGCGCAACCACACGAAATCAATTGCGTTTGGAGTGCCCCACTGCGCCGGAATCAATATCCAACGCCAATATTGCGGATTGTAGAGGCCACCGCTCCACTCAATCAGATGGCCGGATTCAGGCGGCAGCAACTGCACATATTGATCCCACGCCAAGGTAACGCCGCTGAGCTGCACCCAAAAACTATAGATGAACAACACCGCAGCGATGATACCCCATCGTGAATGCGGACGATGGACTACGCGGTCAATCGCCGGTAATGCGCCAAGTATTAAGAATGGCGCCACCGGCACGAGAAAACGCGGCGGCCACGACAGCCCGCCAAACCAATGCGAACCGCGCAGCAGCGCATAACCAATCGCGAAAGTCAACAGCATGAGTGCGACAGCAACCGGATAACGATACTGCCGTCGTTTCGTGCTTAAGTAGATGCCGGGAATGCTGAGCATAACAATCGGCGATGTCCCCCAAATGCTGCCACCGGGGCTGAGTAGATAACTGGCCAACGCAGTGGTGACAAACGCGCTCGGCTGCCTGATTTGCTCAATCGCAGAGGCAATCCGATCATTGAAACGTGCTGCAAAAAGCAATGTGTCGCTCAACAACGAAAGCAGCAGCACAAAAACAATGATCGTTGTCACAACGAGTCCGGCGAAAAGCAATAATTGACGTTGATTGAAAAAGCGGCCGGTTCGCGGCAATGCCAATATCATCAGTGCGGGCAACGCAAAAGCATTCGTCGTCTTTGCCAATAGAGCGGCGACAATTGTGATGATAATGACGACAGGCCGCCAACGCGATGTGTATCCTCCCTCGCGCCACTGATGAATCAAGAATGCTGCCAACAATACCGTCAGAAGCGCGAGCGGTTCGCGGAAAAACGATTTGCTGTATGGCCAGACGATTGTTCCTAAGCCAAACATCAACGTAGTAGCAATCGCGGTACGTTCGCGATAACCGAGCGACAGCGTATAGAGAAACACGACACCACCCGCCAATGCGCTCACAACGATATTGAATACCCACACTGCATGAACGAGGCCTATACCGGGCATCTTCTTTGCTAACCAGAAAAGCGGTGTGGCGAGAAGAATCTGCAAGGGTTCAGACCCGACACTTTCAAGCGCGTAAGGATTGGTATTTGAGGGATCGAATGGGCGCGGGGGTCTATCGCCAGCAGAGAGGTCAAGCGCAAAATCGCCATGTTCGACAAAGCTGCCCACAGCGTCAAATAAAAATTGCGTATCACCACTGATGATACGCCCGCTATAAGTCAACATATATATGCTGGCGAGAATCGTCACCAGCAAGATGAAATATTGGATACGGCGAATGCGATCAGAAGAATCGACCATAATGGTCGATTATAGAGTGTGCAACGTGATTATCAATACAGATTACGAATCGCCTTTGCTACCACCGGTGAATTTGTTAATCACGCCGGTCAAGCCTTTGATGATTTTCTGACTTGCGGAAAGATTGCCGATTGACTCAAGCCCGGCGCTGTAAGTTGCGGCGCCCGAACTGATCTTACCTTCGCGGATTTGCAGGCTGCCGAGAGCAACAAGTGTTTCGCCATGCAATTCTTTTTCCCCAAGTTCCTCGAAAATGTCGGCGGCTTGCCGGTAGCAATTATAGGCTTGTTCTTTATCGCCCAGACCAGAATACACCCCGCCCATATTGCCGAGCACTTTGGCGCTTCGGAGCGCATCATTGGCATCCTGAAAAATATTCAACGCCTCTTGCATCATATCAAGGCCTTGCTGATATTCGCCCAATGCGCGATGAACAAGCCCGATATTCACCTTCATCTCAGCGACCATATCAGCCTGCCCGTCTTCCTCATAAGCATTCATAGCTTGTTGAAAAATACGCGCGGCCGCTTCGTAATCGCGTTGATGAAACAGTTGTGTTCCTTGATCTTTGAGTTCTTCGGCTTTGCTCACAACACACTCCTCGTTTATTTACAACGTGATCTCTAGCATACTTTCACCCATATCACGCAATTTGTCGGGCGGCATTTGACTGAACATCATCGCAATGTGGATATAACCGATATTGCGTGGATTGGCGACGAATTGTTGCATTTCTTCGGACATCTCGGTGAAGCGTTCCCATGCTTCTCGTTGAGCCAGTAGTTCGCCGATATAACTGCTCGATTCCAAGAAGTAGGACATCGTTTTGCGAACAGCACTCGCCAACACAGACAACTCGTGCATCGGTGGTTGGGCATCGCCCAATTCATAGGCCTCAACTTGTGTCGCGTCAAGCCCACAATTTTGTGCGACTTCCTCAATGCTCAAACCGGCTTCTTCGCGTGCTTGACGCAACAAGGCACCAATCATGCGATTACGGAGCGCAATATATTGATCCTGCGCTCGTGTCGGGTCACGTTCGCTATCGCCGATCAATTCTGCCCCCCAAAAATGTTTGACAGGCACACCGAGATAATAAGCCAGAATTTCTAGTTGCGGCAAGCCGGGCACCACATCGCCATATTCCCACGCTTCATATTCTTGCGGCGACATGTGAAGCAGCGCGGCACAATCTTCAATTGAACGTCGCGCCACGATACGCGCATCGCGCAACAAGACGCCGAGCATTTTCCCTCGCAAGCGATAGGACTCGGCGAAATCCATTGGTTTTTCTTCGGCCTCTTTGTCTTCGCCACGCGCTTTGCGCAAACGATCTGCCAAACCACTGTCGTTGAAAGCCATGTGTTCTCTCCGCAAACGGTTAATGTTCTCATTATAGACGCTTGACCACAAACAAGCAACTTGAGATCACCAGAGAAACAACAAAACCGATGACACGACATCGCATCACCGGCTTCGTAGCATTTTAGTGCGAACAGCGAAAATCAATCCGCATCGACAATCACTGCATCGTCTTCAGAAACCGCCTCAGGTGCATCCTCACCCTCAGAAGCTGAATCAGGCACAGCTTCATCGTTATGCGCCTCAGATTCAAGGTGGCGAATCTGATATGGCACATTGGTCACGACCACATTGTCTAAATGACTAAGGGCAAGATTAAAGATGACCGCGCTGTTTTGATGCAAGGCTTGCTCCCAGAAGGAATTCATCACCAAATGCCCCATAATCACATGCACATAGGAATCCGGGTCTCGACTACGAATGGTGTTGATATAATCAATCAACGGTTCAGCCAGTTGACGATAAGGTGAATCCAACACGACAAGCTCACCCTCACCGATGCGTTCTTGCCATTTCTTGCGAACTGTTTCGATTTTGTCGGGATGAATACCGATATGGACAGCCCGCCAATCATGACTCAGCGATTTAGCAAAATTGACCAAACGAGCGGTTTCTGCATGAACATCGTCAACGAGGATGATGGTGTGCATACCACGAGGTTCAACATCAACGGCAACGCCTGCCAAGCTCAAATTGTGCGCGACAGTCTGATAATGTCGATGGACACGCAAAAACAAAAAGGACAATGACGGGATGAGTAAAACGGTGAACCAAGCCCCACTGGTAAATTTCGTCACAGCAAACACAATCATGACAATACCCGTACAGACAGCGCCGAAACCACTAATGATCATTTTGTAACGCCAACCCGGTTCATAGCGTAATGAAGTTTCTAGCCCTTCTTGTTCTTCACCGGGCTTCAGCCGCCCGCTCTTGCGGAAGCGGATGGCCATACCAGATTGCGACAAGGTGAAACTCAAAAAGACACCGATTGCATAAAGCGGAATGAGCCGAGTCGTGCGGGCATCGGCTAAAATCACCAACACCGACGAAAACAACGCGAGGACAACAATCCCCCACGAAAAGACTAAGCGACTGCCGCGGAATGTCAATTGACGCGGCAGAAAACCATCACGCGCTTCAAGCGCAGCAAGGCGTGGAAAATCAGCGAAACTGGTATTGGCAGCCATCAGCAAGATCAATGAAGTGCCGACTAATGTTAGCAAGTAGAGGATGCTGTTTTCACCATAAACCGTGCGCCCAATTTGAGAGATGATTGTCTCAGTTTCGCTCGGCAACGCGCCGATCTGATTTGCCAGAAATGTGATCCCCAAAAACAAGAGGATCAACATAGAACTGAGCCAGACGAGTGTCACTGCGGCATTGTGGCTACTGGGCTTTTTGAAGGCGGTAATACCATTTGAAATGGCTTCGATGCCCGTCAGCGCTGTAGAGCCGCTCGAAAAAGCTCGCAAAATCAAGAAGAGCGTCAATGGTTGCGCGACGGATACTTCTAGGGCATCTACTTCGGTGACAGATGGCAAATTGCCCGACAAAGCGCGGAAAATACCCACGCCTAATGTCAAAAACATCATGCTGAGAAAAAAGTAAGTCGGCACAGAGAATATGCGACCACTTTCTTTGACTCCGCGCAGATTAACGACGGTCATCAAGACAATAATGCCAACTGCAAGATAAACACGATAGGGCAGCAATATGGGAAAGCCCGATGTAATCTGCGCAACGCCGGCGGTAATACTGACGGCGACCGTCAAAATATAATCGGTCAATAAGGCCGAACCCGCAATCTGCGCGGGGATTTCTCCCAAGTTATCGCGAGCAACAATATACGCCCCACCACCGTTTGGATAAGCGTAGATTGTTTGGCGATAAGATATGGTCACAATGATCAACAAAATCGAAGTTGCAATTGCGATTGGAATTGAAATGCCAAGAACGGACTTTCCCAATCCGGCTAAAGCGAGAATAATCAAAATCTCCTCGGTTGCATACGCGGTTGAGGAGAGGGCGTCCGAAGCAAAGAGCGCTAAGCCAACAGGCTTACTCACGGCTTGATGGGGTAACGCTTCTGTTTCAAGGGGTTTGCCAATGAGTAATTTTCTTAGATTTGCACCAACCATGGTGTGTTTCGATTACCTCCTGAATACTGGCGAACATTTCCTAAAATTTCAGGAAATATTTGCTCATGACATGCAAACATTGTAGCACAAAGGCTGTCCTCACTGATTAAGCGTACCATGAGGTTTCATGACCATATTCAAAATCAATCGGTAATTGAGGCGGATCTCAAATCGTCTTCATAGTGGCTACTCTCGATCTCGTATTGTCGAATCCGCTTATTGAGCAAAACAAGCGCTTGTTGAACCTTCTTTTCATCTTTAGGCTTAAGGAGGCCAACATCCTGCAATGTCCATATTGTCGTGATACGATCACTCAAATTCGGCCACTGATCTTTCGCCCATTGATACCGTTGGCGGGCAAATTGCCAGATTTCCTCGTGCTGTGGCTCCCACTTGAATTGACGATATTCATTCCACATATCCTCTAGCGCAGTGAGCGGGAATAATATTTCGAGCATAGCACGCTGCACGACCTCATCATCACGATACTCGCTGACCCAGTTATGGGCATATTTCTCGATAAACGTGAAAATACCGTAATGCGAATAGCTTTCAATCGTGTGCAAAATCGCTTCTTTTTGAGCGTATGCCCGGTCATAGATCGCGTCTAACTCCGCACTCGGTTCCGGTGTTGGTTCGTGTTCTTTTTCAATTTCGTCCCATACTTCAGGTTCGACACCGTAGACATAATTCACCAAACGGCGTATCCGATGCGGTTCGACATTGAACTTTGCCATGGCGCCGCTTTCGAGCAAATCGCTGACCGCATGGGCAACGCCCCGTTGCCGCGCTTGGTCATACGCTCGTTCAAGACCGTGCAAATCGCGTGTGGAATGACCGGGGCACGGCCCGAAATCAATTTCCGGTTTGACGGCCTCGCGCTTCACCCCACCGCGTGAAACGACAATCTGAAAAGCCGTCAACAACGCACCAAATAAGATGATGGGTACGAGGGCATCGCTCTTTTGTGTGATGAGAATGATGCCCATGATATAACTCGCAACCATCCCGCGCAGCCCGGCGAATTTGAGCGACTTGACTTCTATGCTGCCGGGTATGAGGTTGCGGTCTCGCAAAACATCATCGCGGACAAAAAAGACCGTCGTACTCGTGATGATAAAGGCGCTGACGAATCCAAAAGCATAGAACGACTCGACAACGACAACTTCTCGGATAATCGGTATCAAAATGGCCGACACACCCCAAATCACCGCAATCCCGATGCGGTCGTCGAGAAAGGCTCGCGGCATTCGTCCCAAGCGGGCGGCATTCGCTGCAACTGCTGCGCCACCAACATAACCACCGCCTTGCGCCAAAAGCAAGATGATCGCCAACAATACACCAGCCAATACCAATATCGATGACTGCCCGAAAACAATCTCGTATTGTATCAGCAGCGTGCTGTAGCCTTCAGTCGCCGGGATATTCCATTGCTGCGCCGCAAATAATTGCACGATACCCGTCCCAATGAGGAACAGTGCAGCCAATGTCAATGCTGTGTTGATGACCTTCCACTTTGGACGCGCCGCATGTTTGCCACTCGCAGGAATCACCTCATAGCCAGAGAAGCCAAGCATAGCGCTGCTCATTGAGCGCAGCAGCGCTTGGAAAAAGACGACTTGTGTGATCGCACCAAGATCGCCGACAATGTGTGTAATCACACCGCTTTCTTCAAGCCCGGCGACAATACCCGGTGTACGCGCCGCAAAATCAGGATGGCTCAACGCAGTGATACCGATATACCCAAGACCAAACAGCGTGAAGATGGTGAATGCACCGCCGCCGAGCAAAAACAACGGCACGGCGCGTTTCGGCCCCAGCGCGACGAGCACCGCCATGATGAAGAAGGCGTAAAATTGCGCGACAAAAATGCGCACATCGACGAGTTGCGGCAAGAACAACATCGTCACATCTGCCGCAGACAGTGAACTGATGATAATCGTCAACACGGCGTCGATGAAAAATAGACTCGTCCCCGCCCACGACGCCCAACGTAAACGCGGCGGGCCAATCGCCTCGACAAGCGGGCCGCTGCCACCTGCATTCGGTCGCAGATAAGCCGCCGCTTTATAAGCCGGGACGACGCCGAAAAATAACATAATCGATAAGGCAATGAACGCAAGAATGGCGATGTCGTGGCGACCACCTGCGCCATGAATAGCCAGTAGCGTTTGATAAGCGGCAACACTGAAGGCGTCGGCAGCAATCTCGAAGATCAATGCCAGAACACCCAATCCCGTCCCCCCAAGCAGAAGCCCCTCAAACATGAGCTTCGGTAGTTGACGGTTGGCCTCGCGTTGTTCGTCGGGGTCAACATAACTCTTGAACGGGATTTTCAGCATTTTCAGCATGGGATATGCAACCTCATTCTTCAGCTAAAACATGAAACGGAGACCAACGGTCTCCATTTTCAGATACATTATCGTAACTGTTATCCGCAGAGAACGCCACATAAATTTTGGGCGCAGACATCGACTAAGCGTCAATTTTATAATAAAGCCGCACGTTGCGTACCCCCAATTTTGAGGGGACGACGGCGCTCTAAATTACCATATTCATTCGAATCGTTATGGCATTCTGGCACAACCCGACGTACAGTAAATTAAAGATGTTGTGAGATGAGACGGAGATCGTATGCAACTTGCTGACAAGTTTCACCGTATCACAATTGATCCAGATAATAGAAATGGTTTCCCTTGTATTCGCGGCTTGCCTATTACCGTTTACGACATCGTGCGGTTATCTAATGCGGGAAAGTCACAAGAAGAGATCATCCATATTCATCCTGACTTAGAATCTGAAGACATTCATCAAGCGTTGGCCTACACGGTTAGCGAAATGCACAGTGCCATTGGTATCTATCATCGCGAAGCACTGGTGCCATGGACATCTATTAATGGATGGAGCCAGATTATGGATCAAACGGATAGGCGTGAAGTCGATTTGGATGGAGAAAGTGTCAAAATCTCACTTTTAATACGACGCAACGCACACAAACTTCGCAGGCAACTCAATTATCTAAGCATCTGGGTAAAACAAAGTTTTGAGAATACGCCTCATCATTCTCAATCCGCATCAATTCATGCAATTATTGATGAATTGGCTGAGCATGATTCGCGCGTAAATTCTGTAGAACATGTTT